>NZ_DDYV01000118.1:0-18722 GCF_002348205.1 Desulfobacter sp. UBA2225
GGTGAGTTTTGCGGTATTGCCAAAAAAGTCAAAACCTTTACCAGGAAACCTTAAACACCACATAAATCACAGACTATAGGGTTAAAATTGGAGATAAATATTGAGTACCCGTTTTCATTTTTCAGGTGCTTGATGGTGATAACTATTAATAATAGTCTGGGGTTTTAAATTCCACATTGAGGACATTTCGATATCGATGTAGTCCACCGTGAGAATTGGAAATGATCCCATCCACAATACTTCTGCTATTGAATGCTGTTTTAAAATAGGCCTGGGCGACTGATAATACCATAAATGCTTGGTCAACTATGTGGCAAATTGAATAAAAAAAATTGCAAGCCTTTATAGATGATGTTAATAATTTCATTATTGGCCTTATAAGCATTTATGTCGATCTGATTATTCTTACTTTTCGGATGTTATCCCTTTAGAGAAGTGAATATGGAAGATAACCGAAAACCACAGATTAACTTGTTATATTAAAAAGAAACAAAGGATCATCATGAAAATTTCATTGCCAGATAGCCTTGTTGAGGAAACGACTGCACCAGAGATAATTGAAAAACTTATATCAATTATAAATACTGGGCGAGCTATTCTGTTTACCGGAGCAGGTTTCTCTGTCGGATGCGAAAATGTGATAGAAACTTCACCACCTAGGGCTAAGGAACTTGCAAAACTAATATGCCAAAAAGGTGGCTTTGGAGAAGATGATGATCTTACTTATGCTTCAGATTATTTTCTTAATTATAGAAACAAATTTGACTTACTGCATTTGTTAAAAGAAAATTTCACCATTACAAAAAATGGGAAGGAACACAGCATAATTTCATCTCTTGACTGGAAAAGAATCTATACAACCAACTATGATGATTCTATAGAAAAATCGGCTCAAGAAACCCAAAAAATTATATATTCATTAACAATTGATGATAATCCTAAGGAATTTTATAAAAAAAGAAACTGCTGTATTCACATTAATGGCAGTATAAGTTCAGTATCAGAAGACGATCTTAACGCTAAATTTAAGCTCACAAGGACATCGTATGTGTCACCAGACTCCTTTGTGAATTCATCTTGGTACTATTATTTCAAAAAGGACTTAGAGCAATGTAGTGCTATAGTATTTATAGGTTACTCTTTATACGATATAGATATAGAAAAAATTCTTTTTTCATCACCTATATTAAAAAATAAAACTTATTTCATAACAGAAAAGAATCCACCAACCAAATTAGCATATACATTGTCAAAATACGGAAATTTATTGCCAATTGGAAACGATGGTTTTGCAGATAAAAGTAACTCGGTTAGTGGGAAAAAAGCTGATAAACAAGAGTTTTGGCTCGATGCATTTGAAAAATATCAACTTTCAGATTTAAGTCAAAACATCACAGATGATCAAATATTAAATTTTATATTATATGGCGCACTTAATAGCGAATTTGTAGATAATGCAATATCAGCTGAACAGCGGAAACCTTATGTAATAGTAAGAGAATGTCTTGCTAAAATAGAAGATTTATTAAAGTCTAACGATTGTTTGGCTGTGTTGAGTGATTTCGGCAATGGCAAGAGTGTTATTTTACATGAGGCTATGGCCACTTTTTCTCTTCTTGGGAAACAGGTCTTTTTCCTCCAAACACCTGATGGTGACTACACAACGGATATTGAGAAAATACATAATCTTGACGAAGAATCAATTCTTATTGTTGACGATTACTCTCATCACCACGATATACTACTGCACATCACAAAATTTAATTCTAAAAATATAAAGCTAATTTTTTCAGACAGAACAAACAACCATGACAGGCTCCGTAGCACATTAATTGATGAAGGTATGGAGTTTGTAGAAATTAATAGTGATATTTTAAGTCAAAACGAAATAGCTCATTTTGTTTCAATAATAGATAACCTTGGATTTTGGGGCGAAAGGGCAAAGTGGAGTCAAGATCGTAAAATTGACCATATTAGGAGCATAGATAGAGGTCAAATTGCTCACACCCTTTTAAACTTATTCAACTCCCCTCAAATCAAAACAAGAATAGAATCATTATTATCTAACATAATTAGTAATAGAGATTTTAAAGCAACTATTTTTGCTATTTGTTTGCTCGAGGTAATTAACCTTGAGAGAAATTCAAGCTTGATTTCAGAGGTTTCAGGAACAGACCTTATCTACAAATCTGAATTAAAAGATAATTTGTACTTTAAGCAGTTATTTAAATTGAAAGACAACACTGTTATTTCAAAGTCATCTCTTTTTTCAATCAGCCTAATCAATAACTTTTTCTCTCCTTCTTACATAACGGACAAGCTTCTTGATCTTGCGGAAAAATATGACAAACAAAGGCACAACGGATCAACAGAAAGAGAACTATTTAAATCTCTATTACGCTTTTCATTTGCTGAAAGATTGCTTCCTGAAAAAGGTAAATTAAATAGTCTCGCCAAATATTACGAAGAACTAAAAGTCAGAGTAGGTTGGCTAAAGTTTGATCCCCATTTTTGGCTTCAATATGGAATGGCAAGAATGAATCATGGTCAGCTCGAAAAAGCTCAATCAAATTTAAAAGAAGCGTATATCTTAGCAGAGAGCAAAGAACATTATGACACCTCATACTTGGATACACAGCAGGCAAGATTACATATTCTTCAGGCTTCAAATGAGAGCGATGGGAATATTGTTTGGGATTTGTTTAACAAGGCACATAATTTATTAACCCCTCTGAAAGATGATGTATACAAATACAGACAAGTCTCCACATATAAACGATTTTATGACCAAAAATATAATATTTTATCGAAAAAGAACAAAGACCTGTTTAAGAATGCTGTCATTAAGATGAAAAAAAGCCTGGAAACTTCACCTTATTTTCATCCAGATGATATTTATGCCGATTACTCAATGAGTTCCTGTTATCGTTTGTTATCGGACATCCTCAATGAAATATAAGAATCATAATATAAACAAGGGTTCAACGCTGACCGCGAGTACGTCAGCTCTGTGGTTGTTGCTGTCACCATAATTACGTCTTTCAAAGAAATTCCGCGTTTACTCGCGGCAGGTTAACCCTGACGTCAGAGTGTTGACTTTGTCTATATGTGGGGTTTAACCNNTTTTGTTATTGGTGATCTGAAATATAAAATTGGGCCGATTAAACCGATGGGTTTGAGGTAAAGACGACCTTCAGGAAAAGATCTGTTTTTTTAGGCTAATGAGAACCCCAGACTATCCCTGTTAGTCCACGTATTGTCAAATATAGGACTGATATAACTGGATCTTTTCATTCAACCGGTTTGATAAAAAATCACTGCCGGATCTTAATTCATTCAAAATTAATTTAGCCTGGTCAAGATATTTTTTCTTTTTCTCAGTAGACCAATATTTTTCTCAGTAGACCAATATGATGGTGGGGCTGGAGGTTAGATATCCTGTCGGCCATTTTGACCATCCATCTCTGCTTGATAGGATAGTACCGGCTGTTGTCTGGATTGCGCCTTAAGTTTATCGGTTAGTTTGTCACTTTACCATATTTAGCCAAAGCATATACAGCACATGAAGGAGGGCCGCAATACCTTGACAAAAAAAGGGCAGTCCTATATTACGGATTCTTGATTATGTCGGACGTGTCCCGACAGGACATGAATATAAACCAACCTCAAGGAGTGAAGATGAACATTTTATTTTTCGGCCCCAACGGCAGCGGCAAAGGCACCCAAGGAAAAATTCTGAAAGACAAATACAACATTGCCCACGTTGAATCCGGTGCGATTTTCCGTGACAACATCAAGGGTGGAACTGAACTTGGCAAAAAAGCCAAGGCATATATCGACGCAGGCGATCTGGTACCTGATGAGATCACCATCCCTATGATGATCGACCGAATCAAAAAGGACGACTGCAAAAAAGGCTGGCTGCTCGACGGTTTTCCAAGAAATAAAGTTCAGTCTGAAAAACTGCATGCCGCGTTAAAAGAACAGGGCATTAAAGTTGACTACGTTATTGAAATGCTGCTGGATCGTGAAGTTGCAAAAAACAGAATTATGGGCAGACGGTTGTGCGAAAATGACAACAACCATCCCAACAACATTTTCATTGACGCCATAAAGCCTAACGGAGACAAATGCCGGGTATGCGGCGGTGCATTGAGCACCCGTGCCGATGATCAGGATGAGACTGCCATCGACAAACGCCACTCCATTTATTATGACACCAATACCGGCACCCTGGCCTCTTCTTACTACTTTAGAGATCTGCCTGATGCAGATTTCAAATACGTTACGCTGAACGGCGAGCAGCCACTGCCCGACGTAACTGCAGAACTAATCTCCAAGCTGTAAAAATATATCCTGCCCGGATGCATCTATGCGTCCGGGTTTTTTAAAAACTCTCAAGAAACAAATCCCCCAAACCATTTTCTCCTTGCCTTAATGCATTCAATTTGTTAAAAGACCCTTTCATAAATATTTTTATGTGAAAGTCACAACATTTTTTTGAATTACTTTCATGTTTTGTCATGGGTTACGCTCTAATATCAATAGACCACCTCAACCCATGCCGGTTATATTTAAATCCATTTTGAAAGGGGCGATGCTGCTTGAAAGAAATTACTGTCACAGTTATTGATAATGACGTTGAAAAAGCGTTGCGCATTCTGAAGAAAAAAATTCAGAATGACGGACTGTTCAAACGTCTCAAGGTTAAGAAAAATTTTGAAAAACCTTGTCAGTACAGAAGACGTAAGATGAGAGAGGCAATAAGAAGACAAAGAATTGCCGCCTCAAGATCACGCAGAAAACGTAGCTAACACACTGAAAATTATCCGGTGTATCACTTTTTTAGTTGATACGCCGGGTTTTTTTTTCTGGACATCTTTAATGGCAAACTCCCCTTATGAACTGTGCCTGGAAAAAATCTATAAACTGGGCCGGTTCGGTATCAAGCTTGAGCTGGATACCATTTTAAACATCCTTTCACAACTCAACACGCCTCAAGACAATTACAGCATGATCCATGTGGCCGGAACCAACGGAAAAGGCTCCACGGCAACCTGCATTGCCTCAATCCTCAGAGCTGCCGGGTTTAAAACCGGCATTTACACAAGCCCTCACCTGGTCCGATTCAATGAGCGGATCTGCGTGAACGGGCAACAGATCAGTGATGCAGATGTGGTCAGTGCATACGAGGCTGTGGACGCTGCAGATAATGGATTACGCCCGGCCACCTTTTTTGAAATTGTCACGGCCATGGCCTTTTATCATTTTGCCCAGGAGAAGGTGGAGTGGGCGATCATTGAAACCGGCATGGGGGGAAGATTTGACGCTACAAACATTATTACACCACAGGTCAGTGTCATCACCAACCTCTCCATTGAGCACGCCGAATACCTTGGACATACTATCAGGGATCTGGCCCGGGAAAAAGGCGGCATCATAAAATCAGGTGTGCCTGCGGTTACGGCCGTATCCCAGCCATCTGGAATAGACAGGCTGAGCAAAATCGCCAAAGATCAAGGAGCCCTCCTCTACCGGTTTAAAAAGGAGTTTTCCATCCGCAAAACCCCTGGCCAGACAACATATAATTACAAAGGAATTTATCAAAATTTCAAGGGTCTTACCAAACCGTTATCCGGAGAACACCAGCGGGAGAACCTTTCTTTGGCCCTGGCCGCCGTGGAGCTGGTTTTTGAACAAAACCAAATCACTGATCCACGATATAAACTGACCCAGGAAGTGGTTCATAAAGGGCTTGCCCAGGTTAATTGGCCTGGACGCCTTGAAAAAATCATGGATCGCCCCCTGGTTATTCTGGACGGCGCCCACAATTTCAAGGCATGCGTTCTGCTGGGCAAATACCTTAACCAAACCTTAGGGGATAAAAAACTGACCCTGATTATCGGCATCCTGGATGACAAACCCTATGAAGCCATGCTGGCTCAACTTTTACCCAGGGCCCAGCGGGTCATTTTGACCAAAGCCAAAATCAACCGCAGCATTGAACCTGCAATACTCACCGCAGCAGTCAAAAAAATATTCAAAGGAGACCTGCAGGTTATCGAAGACGTAAAAGATGCAGTATCACATGCGATATCAACAAGTTACGATGATGACGCCATATGCATTTCAGGTTCCCTGTATGTGGCAGGAGAGGCCAAGGAAAAATTTGATATGGATTTTATCAACTAATATGGTATAACAGCGCGTAACTTTATGCGCCCGTAGTGCAGTGGATAGCACGTCAGCCTCCGAAGCTGAAGATCGCTGGTTCGATTCCAGCCGGGCGTACCATCTAAGATCCTCCCATGAAATCATTTTATAAAACAGGCCTACGCATCGGACTGATCTCCTACCGGTCCAACCCCCATTGCGGGGGACAAGGTGTTTATATCCGTCATTTAAGCCATGCGTTATCCGACCTGGGTCATCAGGTGGAAGTCATTGCAGGTCCCCCGGACCCTTTGCTCAATGCCGGGGTCAACCTGACCATGCTCGACACCCTGGATTTATACAACCCAGAGAATCTGTTCAGAACACCCCGTATTGATGAACTCAAAGATCCCGTCAACCTCATTGAATGGCTCGACATCTCAGCCATGGGGTATCCCGAACCCATGACCTTTGGCATGCGCGTAAAGCGCTACATGAAAGGCAGGACAAAACGCTATGATATTCTCCATGATAACCAAAGCCTTTCCTATGGCGTTTTGTCCCTTACCCGGGATCTCCCCGTTACCGCCACCATTCACCATCCTATAACCGTGGACCGGCGTCTGGCGCTCAAGGCGACCAGGTCTTTTTATAAAAAGCTCCAAGTCCTTCGCTGGTACTCCTTTATTGGCATGCAAAAACGTGTTGCCCGAAGATTATCGTCTATTATCACGGTATCTGACAGCTCAAAAACGGATATTGCCAAAGAATTTAAAATACCTGCGTCAAGGCTCAAAACCGTTCCCAACGGCATTGATCTGGATAATTTTTTCCCCTTGGACCATGTAAAAAAGGAACCCGGACGCCTGATCGTCACCAACAGCGCGGATATGCCCCTTAAAGGCTTATACCACCTGCTTTACGCACTCAAAGGGGTGTTAACGCAAAAAAATGTCTCTTTAACGGTCATTGGCATCCCCAAAAAAAACGGCGGCATCGAAAATCTGGTAAAAAAGCTTGATCTTGGACGCCATATTAACTTTACCGGCCGCATTGATCACCAGCGCTTTGTCCTGGAATATGCAAAAGCCCAGATTGCGGTAGTACCCTCCATGTACGAAGGGTTTGGCCTGCCGGTTGGAGAGGCCATGGCCTGCCGGGTACCGGTGATTTGCACAACCGGTGGGGCATTACCCGAAGTTGCAGGGGATGCGGCAAAACTTGTGCCCCCCGGGGATGCCAAAGCCCTTGAAAAGGCGATCATTGAACTGCTGGAGGATGAAAAACAGCGTGAAAATCTGGCCTGCCGGGGGTATGAGCGGGTAAAAAGGGAATTTACCTGGGAAAAATGCGCCATGCGCACGGTCCAAATCTACCGGGAGGTAATAGATGATTACCATAGACTTTAAACGTCTGGGCATTGCCCCCGGAAACCGGGTTCTGGATATCGGGTGCGGCGAGGGACGCCACACCATCAGGGCCTGCCGCGAATCCTGTGCGGTTTGCATTGGTGGGGACTTCGGATATGACAACCTTATGGCCACCAAAAGCAAACTTCAATTTCACGCGGACCTTGATGACCTATCCTGCAGAAACTGGGCGTTGTCTGCCATGGATATCACGGCGCTTCCCTTTGAGGACAACAGTTTTGATGTGGTGATCTGCTCGGAGGTCCTGGAACATATCCCGGACGACGATAAAGCTGTTTCAGAACTGATCCGTATTGTCAAGCCGGGCAAAACACTGGCCGTAAGTGTTCCCCGGGCCTGGCCCGAATGGATCTGCTGGCAGCTGTCGGATGAATATTACAACGCCGACATGGGTCATGTGAGAATCTACAGTAAAAAAGAGATTATTGAAAAATTTCGGAACAAAGGCCCCAAGTACCTGGGTTGCCACTATGCCCACAGCATCCACAGTCCCTATTGGTGGCTTAAATGTTTTGTGGGCCCCACCCGCACCGATTCGATTGCCGTCAATCTCTACCACAGACTTCTGGTATGGGATCTGATGAAAAAACCGGCACTGACCACCTTTATTGACCGCCTGCTAAACCCGGTACTTGGAAAAAGCCTGGTTCTGTATTTTAGAAAACCGGGTTAAAAGTACCAGGCCAGAGTGCCGATCAGTATGTCAATTCCGTCATTAGGCTCTTTTAACCCGGCGTTGGAATAATGCATGTAGCGCAAACTGATATCCACATTTTTAATTCTGATACCGGCTCCAGCCCTATCTTCAAACAGAAGATTTGAAGACAGGTTCCTGTCATTGATAGTATAATCGTCAAGACAGGCAACACCAACCCCTGCCTCTATATATGGATACCAAGTCGCATTTCCTGCATAGAAGACATACTGAAAGACCGGAGAGAATGCAACGGCGTTAACATCTTCCCTGCCCGACTCCCAGCGGTTATATGACAACTCAAAATAACCGCGCGCATAACCGGTTTTGCTCTCAATCCATTTTGCATTCAATTGTTTTAAAAACCCTGCACGATAAATATCAACATGGTCTATACTTTGACCATATCCTAATGAAACGCCCCATTCTCCAAAATCGAAGTGATCCTGGGCTGCGACATAATTACTGGTAGCAAGAAAACAAATTAACAAAAACAGAACGCTTTTCATATCTGCCCTTTCTTGGGAAAGCTGATTTGACAACGGAAATGAGCCTTACCGGCAGCATTGTATCTAATTAATAAAATGCAATAGTGGATACACCATTCTCAGACAAAAATAAACATTTGGCATAAATTTTTTCTTAACGAAAACCATCAGGGGCAATTATGTCCCACGCGCTGGACAAAAGCCCAAAACACGGCAACTTTCATTCAGAAACCAAATCAGGTTTACCCTTGACATAAAATTGGGGGGAGTTTATATCCTTCTATCAATTGCGCAAATTAACCCGTTGACATTTTATAAATAAAGATTAATACACCGTGAAACAAATTATAAAAAAAAATCTGAGTCAACTGCTGGACAGCTGGTTCCGTGCCACCCTCAATACCTATCCTGCAGAATCTGCAAGGATTTTAGGCAAAAAATCCGATCGTTTTGACAATCCTATAGGGGCCATCACCCGGGAAACCCTTGAAGATGTTTTAAACCTTGTTACAGAAAATTTCAGCCGGGAAGGTCTTGAAAAAGCCCTTGACCCGGTCATTCGAATTCGTGCGGTTCAGGCATTTGACCCTGCAAATGCCGTAAGTTTTGTTTTTGCATTAAAGGAAATTGGTGAAAGCATCATTGAAAAGGCAGATATTATAAAATTTTATCGCCTGGTGGACGAAATTGCCCTGGCTGCTTTCAACCGGTACATGAAATGTAGAGAGGATATTTTCCTTTTAAAGGCCACGGAGAGCAAACGACGCATCCATCGCGCCTTTGAAAGGGCAGGTTTAGTAGCGGAGCTGTCAGAGGGAGACCTCTTAGGCTCCAAACAATCTTAACATGTATGGCGCGATAATGGCGGGCCATACATAAAATAATGAGGTGGTTATAACATGAATCAAAGGTACTTGATCCCCCTTACTGCTGTCTTTCTGCTCTTCCTGTTGGCTTATGCAGGGGTTGAGGGACTCGGGCTTCAGGTGGTCTTTGGTGTACTGATTCCGTACCTGGCAGTTGCCGCATTCCTTATTGGCTTTGTGATCAAGGTCAAAGGATGGGCAGACTCTGCCGTGCCGTTTAGGATTCCTACAACCTGCGGCCAGCAGAAATCTTTGCCATGGATCAAACAGAACACCATTGACAACCCGAACACATCTACCGGCGTTTTTGTAAGAATGCTCCTGGAAATTTTTGTTTTCAGGTCATTGTTCAGAAATACAAAAGCGGCGTTTAACCGGCATGCGTCCAATAAACTGACCTATTCCTGGGAAATTTTTTTATGGGTAGGCGCACTTGCATTCCATTACGCATTCCTGGTGGTTCTTCTCAGGCACGTAAGATTTTTCACTGCGCCTGTTCCCGGAAGCATTCAGTTCCTTGAATATCTGGACGGAATTGTCCAGGTTGGTCTTCCCGGGCTGTTCATTTCCGGGCCTGTGCTTCTGCTGGCAACGCTTTTCCTTTTAAGCCGCAGAGTTCTTGATGCAAAAGTCAGCTATATTTCCCAGGCTGCTGATTATTTCCCCTTGTTCCTGATCATCGGCATTGCCGCAACCGGTATTGCCATGCGCTATTTCACCAAGGTGGATATCATGGGCATCAAGGAACTGACCATGGGACTGGTTACCTTCCATCCCCATATTCCTGAAGAAGTCGGCGGACTGTTCTATGGCCATCTTTTCCTTGTGAGCATTCTGTTCGCCTATTTCCCCATGAGCAAACTGATGCACATGGGCGGCATCTTCTTGAGCCCGACCCGGAACATGGCCAACAACACCCGGGCCAAACGGCATATTAACCCCTGGAACTATGATGTGCCCATCCATACGTATGAACAGTATGAGGACCACTTCAGAGACAAAATGATTGAAGCCGGCCTGCCGGTGGATAAAAAGGAGTGATAGATGGCTGACGAACTTACACCGGATGAAGCATTAGACAAAATTGACTATCGTCCCCGGTCTAGCTCCGAGCCCAGCAACTGGCTGGACACTACCAAATCCGTTCAGATCCGGCCCGGCATGTACTGCTATGCCGCTAAAGCGGAAAGTGTCCAAACCTTGGGTCTTCCCAATGCCAGGGAATGGAATCCCCTAGATAGCGACTGGAAACTGCCTGAAAACTGGCAAGAGATCCTACATGAGGGGATCAAAGAACGGCTGGAGCGTTTCCGTACTTTTAAAATATTTATGGACATCTGCGTACGCTGCGGCGCCTGCGCAGACAAATGCCATTTCTTCCTTGGAACCGGTGATCCCAAGAATATGCCGGTGCTGAGGGCTGAATTGCTACGATCCATTTACCGTAACGATTTCACCATGGTCGGCAAGATCATGAAAAATATCCCGGGCGGCAAACGTCTTTTAGGCGCAAGAGAGATGACCCTGGATGCACTCAAAGAGATGTGGTACTACTTTTTCCAGTGCACAGAGTGCCGACGCTGTTCAGTATTCTGTCCCTACGGCATTGATACCGCTGAAATCACCATTATCGGAAGAGAATTGCTTAACCTTTTGGGCCTGAATATCGACTGGATTGCCACACCGGTTTCCAACTGTTACAAGACCGGCAACCACTTGGGTATCCAGCCCCACGCCTTCAAGGACATGCTGGAATTCTTTGTTGAAGATATCGAAACAATCACAGGTGTCAACTGTGCACCCCAGTACCAGAAAAAAGGCGCTGACATCCTTTTTGTCACCCCATCCGGCGACGTATTTGCCGATCCCGGCACATATACTTGTCAGGGCTATCTGATTTTGTTCCAATATCTTAAAGATAAATACGGACTGGATGTCACCTGGTCAACTTACGCTTCTGAAGGCGGCAACTTCGGTTTCTTTACTTCCCATGAGACCATGAAACGCCTCAATGCCAAAATGTACGCCGAAGCAAAACGTCTGGGCGTCAAATGGATTCTGGGCGGCGAATGCGGCCATATGTGGCGCGTAATCCACCAGTACATGGACACCATGAACGGCCCTGCCGATTTCCTGGAAGTCCCTGTGAACCCCATCACCGGCACCCGGTTTGAAAATGCAGCCTCCACCAAGATGGTTCATATCACGGAGTTCACCGCCGATCTGATCAAACACGGCAAACTCGAACTCGACAAGAGCCGCAATGCCAACCGTATCATGACCTTCCACGATTCCTGTAACCCGGCCAGGGGCATGGGGCTTCTCGATGAACCCCGGTATGTCATTAAGGCCTGCGTAGATCAGTTCTATGAAATGCCACCGAACACCATCCGCGAACAGACCTTCTGCTGCGGTTCCGGTGCGGGTCTCAATGCCGGTGAAAACATGGAATTGAGAATGGCAGGGGCGCTTCCCCGGGCCAATGCACTCAAATATGTCCATGAAAAATTCGGTGTTAACACCCTTGGCACTATCTGCGCCATTGACCGTGCCGCACTTTCAACCCTGTGTGAATACTGGGTTCCGGAATGTGAGGTGGCAGGTATTCACGAGCTTGTAGGCAATGCGTTGATTCTACCGGGTGAAAAGAAAAGAACCGAGGACCTGAGAATGGAACCCCTGCCTGGGGTAGAGGAGGAATAAGATGAGTAAAAATATGATTATGGCAGGACTTGTGGTATTTGTACTCGCCGTTCTTTCTCCGTTCTGGTTTAACCTGATCACAAGCACACAGGCCGCCCCCAAACCGGAACTGCTGGGAAAGGCGGCAACAGCTAAGAAATGTGTTCTGGACAAATATGAAATGCGGGCAGAGCATATGTACCTGCTGGATGTGTGGCGGGATTCTGTTGTGCGCAACGGTGAGCGAAAATACACCGGAACCAACGGCCAGACCTTTAACATGAGCCTGTCCACAGGTGAAAACTCCTGCCTGGGCTGCCATGAAGATAAAGCAAAATTCTGTGACAGCTGCCACGACTATGTCTCTGTGAGCCCCTATTGCTGGGAGTGTCACACCAACCCCAAGGAGATTAAATGATGATAAAGAGCAGAAGAAGCTTTCTTAAAGTAGCGGGTATTGCTGCCATCGGAATGGGTGCTGCTCCGGTAATAAATCTTGCCGCATCAGAACCCCACGGCAGTGCCCAACCTGTAATATCAAAAAACGAAGAGGCCCTGCATGCCAAACGGTGGGGTATGGTCATTGACACCTCCAAGCTGAACGAAGAAGTTGCTGAAGCAGTCAGGGAAGCCTGTCATAAGGCCCATAACGTACCGGATTTCACCATGACCCCGGACCCTGAAAAGTATCCCGGAACCCGTCCGTTCAGGGATGGACAGGATATTAAATGGATCTGGCCCGAGCAATTCCACTATGCTTTTCCGGACAAGGAGGATGAATTTCTGGCTGAAAAGTTCCACCACCTTCCTTTCCTTGTGACTTGCAACCACTGCAAAAACGCGCCTTGTGTACAGGCATGCCCCACCCAGGCGACTTTCAAGCGGGAAGATGGCATTGTCCTTATGGATTTCCACCGCTGCATCGGCTGTCGGTTCTGTATGGCGGCCTGTCCCTACGGCTCAAGGAATTTCAACTTCAGAGATCCACGTCCCTTCATTGAAGAGACAGCCCCGGGTTTCCCCACCCGCAGCAAGGGTGTGGTTGAAAAATGTAACCTGTGCGCCGAACGTCTGGCTAAAGGTGAACAGCCCCATTGTGTGGAAGCAAGCAAAGGCGCTATCGTCGTAGGCGACCTGGAAGATCCAGAATCTAAAATCCGTGGTCTGCTGAAAGAACATTATACAATCAGACGTAAACAGGAACTGGGTACAGAACCCAGTGTTTACTACATCGTTTAAGAGAGGCGACTATGCTTGAGATAGCTTTTAAAGGAAGTAAAAAATATTGGTTGTGGATCGTCCTTTTGCTCGCTGTCATGGGCGCAGGCGGCCTTGCCTACCTTGACCAGTTCATAAACGGTCTTCAGATCACGGGCATGAGCCGGGACGTTTCATGGGGCTTTTACATCGCCAATTTCACCTTTCTTGTGGGTGTTGCCGCAGGTGGTGTTATGGTGGTTATCCCCTATTACCTGCATGATTACGAACGCTTCCACCGGATCACCATTTTAGGTGAATTCCTGGCGGTTGCCAGCCTGATCATGTGCCTGCTGTTCATTGTTGCGGATTTAGGTCAGCCCATTCGTATGCTGAATGTGCTCTTGTACCCCACCCCCCACTCCATGCTTTTTTATGACATGATTGTTCTCAACGGGTATCTGTTTTTGAACATTGTTGTGGGCTGGAAGGTCCTTGAAGCAGAAAGAAACCAGGTGGAACCGGTATGGTGGACAAAACCCCTTGTGTATATCTCCATCCCCTTTGCCATCGGTATCCACACGGTAACAGCCTACCTGTACTGCGGTCTGCCCGGCCGCGGTTTTTGGTTGACGGCCATTCTGGCCCCCAGATTCCTGGCATCTGCCTTTGCCGCAGGTCCTGCGTTTCTGATCATCCTTTGCTACATCATTAAAAAATTCACCAAATTTGATCCGGGCTGGGAAGCCATGCAGACCCTGGCAAAAATTGTCTGCTACGCCATCATTGCCAACCTGTTCTTCTTTGCTTGTGAAGTTTTCGTGGTTTACTACTCCGGCATCCCCAGTCATCTGTCCCATATGCAATACCTGCTATTCGGTCTGCACGGGCACAACATGATGGTGCCCTGGATGTGGAGCGCTCTGATTCTTATGAGTGTAGGCGCCATTTTCCTGCTGATTCCGAAACTGAGAAACAATCACGCACTGTTGCCTGTTACCTGCGCCATGATATTTTTCGGTGCCTGGATCGACAAGGCGCTTGGCATGATCGCCGGTGGTTTTGTTCCTTCTCCGCTGCATCACGTGAATGAATATGCCCCCACACTCCAGGAAGGGATCATTGCATTGGGTGTTTACGGCACAGGTTTTTTTGTACTGACCATCCTGTACAAACTTGCCACCACAGTTAAAGAAGAGGTTCGCGGATAGTTTAAAAATATTTATCTGCAATATTTAGCTGATATTTTCAAGGGGGCTTTTTTTACAAAAGCCCCCTTGATATTTGAAAAGGAATTACTTTTGGGCTCATCTGTTTTTCAAAACATCATTGTCACACCGGATGCTCCAGTCGAAGACCTAAAAAACAGGGTTGTTGCAGCCCTTTTTTCCGGAAAGACAAAGCGACTCAAAACGCTGCTTGATCAGACCACGGGTTGGGCAAAACCCGCTGAACTCTGGGAAACAGATGAAAAATATCTGCGCCAGGTATTGACCGCCCTAATAAGGCACAAACATCTGGTTGATGATCATCCTGATCTGAAAAAACAGACCAAAAATCTTAAACATCTGCTGGCAGACAAAGTACATAATGCCGATCCCGGCCACATGGCATATGACACATGGAAAAAGCGGCTGGATCTCGCCCCGTGGCAGAACCCTTATATATTCAGTGAGGCCATTACCTTTCAGATGACGTCGGGCTGTTCCAATTTCTGCCGCCGCTGCAATGAGTGGGCTTTGCCAAAGGTCCGGTGTCATTTCAACTTTGATGCGGTAAATACATTTATTGATACATTTGTGGCGCATGGAAACAGGGATTTAGCCCTCTACGGCGGCTCAGATCCCCTTGACTGGTGTGATGGTTCCCATGATATCACCCATGTGCTGAACCGCCTTGGAAGGACCTGCCAATTCAGTCTGCTGACAAAAATACCAAGAGGAAAAGGAGACCTTGCAAAAGCATTGATTAAGGCCGGCATCCCCTTGTCGGTCAGCCTGACCAACCGCAACCGGGACAGAATTCTATGCCTTGAAACCCAGATGGGCGAATCCTTTACCAAACAGCATGCCACTGCCGATCTTTTGATCCCGGCCGGCCTGGATGAAGACTTTTCCACGGTCAAGCCCTCCATTACGGACAGCTATGGCACTGAAATCTCCCTGGACGGGTGTTTTGCCGTCATCCCTTCATTCACCAGTGCATTACATCCCTTTGGCCATAAAAAAATCAGGATCACGTCCCAAAGCGCGTTTATTCCCAGAAAAAAAATAGGCCGCCCTGCCCTTTTAGTGGATTATTTCAAACCCCTTGAAGTGCTTACCGAACAGGGCCTGTCCATTTTGCCCGCACTTTTAGATGTTCAGGTGGAAAATATCCTTTTTGATAACGGCCGGGATGAACTGACACCGCCGGGCATGAGAAGTATCAGGGAGTATTTTGATATTTTTTCGGACAAGGCACGACTGAAAAGAAAAAAAATGATCCCGTCAGTGGTCAAACGAATAAAAAACAGGTATCTGCATGCCACCCGTTTCCATGACCTCTCTGCAGAAATGCAGACAGCCATGAAAACCGAAATCCTTGACCATGTCCAATTTACAAGAAAAAATATTGTTGCACGCGCAAAAACCTGCAGTATATCTTTTTTCCTTTCCGGCATTTATGCTTATACTCAGGTCCACCCGACAAAATGTCATATTATCCGTCATATGACCCTGCAGGAATATATGCAGCGAAAAAAGCGGTTCCAAAATCCTGACCCGACGCTCCCCATCGCCCAGAGGCTTGAAAACCCGAACACTGATCCATGGGGTCTGTTCAGATATTATGCCTTAACCCTGGTTCACGAAGGCCCCGAAAAACAGGTGGCCCAGTTTATCCAAACCTGTCCCGCCGCCTTTCATCCGGAAAAGGACCGGTTTATTCCGGCAAATTTGGGCTGAACATCTATCTTTTTTTTGTATAGGGATGCCGTGGCTGTTCAATTAAAAAAAATTTGACAATTTTGATCCCAATTGACCATATACAAACGCTGCCAGGTTGACTTTTACACCAAAAATGAATAACGTCGCCCATATAAAGAATATCCTGATGATTCGAAGAATTGAATAAGGTGAAAAGCCCATGGAATCAGACCCTCTGAAAAATTTATACAAGTCCCTGACCGGGAACGGTGCCCTGCCCCTTGCCCCGGATGACCCTTATTATGTCGAGATCCACGGGCAAAGGGTCGGAGAAGATCCCATCCAGGATCTGTGGAGCCGCATTGATCTGTCAGATTCCGAGAGTGTCAATCTTTTGACAGGTTTCCGGGGCAATGGCAAAAGCACTGAGTTGAAACGCCTGAAAAAGATGCTCGAAGATAGCGGCTGTCAGGTTTTTCTGGTCAACATGCTGGACTACGTTCTCATGACCAAACCCTTGGCCTTGTCCGATTTTATTCTCTCTCTCATGGCTGCCCTGAACGGCCAGATCGAAGAACATCTGCCTGATCTGAGACCTTTGAGTCAATCCTATTGGGAACGGCTTCAGACTTTTTTAACTTCGGAAGTTGAAATCGATAAAATTGACTTTGGCCTCAACGGCGGAGGAGCAACCGCAAAAATAGGACTTAAACTAAAAACTGATCCTGAATTCAAAATTAAGATACAGCAGCATCTTGAGGGGCATCTCACCCGCCTTGTGGAAGATGCCCACAACTTTGTGGACGACCTTGTCCGCCAAATCAGAGACCAAGGTCATGATCCGGATAAAAAAATTGTTCTGCTGGTAGATAGCCTGGAGCAAATTCGAGGGGTTGGAGAGGATGCGGAAAGTATTTATGCCAGTGTGGTGGAACTGTTTTCCGGTCAAGCGTCCAACCTTTGCTTCCCTAAACTCCATGTGGTGTATACGGTACCGCCCTATCTCAATGTTCTGGCTCCCAACCTTGGGCGAATTCTGGGGGGCAATCCCATTACCCGATGGCCCAACATTCATGTCCGGAAACAAGACAACACACCCGATCCCTATGGGATAAACCTCATGGCCGACATTATTGAAAAACGGTTCCCGGAATGGCAGCAGGTCATCCCGAAGGAGACCCTGTCCCGCCTGGCCTCCGTCTCTGGCGGAGATTTGAGAGATTTTTTCCGGCTCATCCGGGAGTGCGCCATCAGTCTGAGAAATGTCCGCCTGAGTTGTCCTGAGGCCTCCCTGGAGGATCCCATGGTCAACCGGGTCATCCGGCAGTTAAGCAACGAACTTTTGCCCATTGCCGAAGAAGACGCCCGGTGGATGGCCAGGATACATCAGACCAAAAGGGCAGCCCTTCCTTCCGAGAAAAATCTTCCCTCTCTGGCAAGATTCCTTGATTGCAATTTGATCATGAATTATCAAAATGGGGAACCCTGGTACGACATTCATCCCCTGCTGATTGCCGAACTGGCCAGATTTGGGGAAAATGAAAACGGCCAGTGCTGATAGCCGCAAGGCCCGTCTAACCCCGGAAGGCGAAGCGCACTGGCTCAGGCTCAAGCAGCATCTGGAGTGGAGCGAGACCTTTTCCCTGGGTTTTATCTTTTCCAGTCATCCGGAGGTCGTTGAAATTTTTAAGGAGCGGCTCGCCGCTATCTACAGGGCGAGGGTCACAAAGCTAAACACCTCCCTTCCCTCATTACCGGAAGAACTGACGACAACACTGCTGCCGCTTTTGCTGAATCCTTCAGAAAACAAGGTCCAGCTGAAGCAACCCTTTTGGCTTGATCTGAGCACCGAATCCGGAACAGATTGGCAAAGAGCAAGAGTCTCCTTCCTGATTCGCCTCAACGAACAACGTGAATCTTTACGGCGAACCTTACACAGCCCGGTCATTCTCATCCTGCCCCAGAAGGAACGGTATGACATCAAGACCCTGGTCCCCGACCTTTGGGCCATCAGGGATTTCAGCATGGAAACGGAACAATGGGTTAAAGAGTCCCCCTTGCAGCTTCCTTCAGATCATCAAGCGCCTTCCCGTATTCTTTCCCAAACGCCACAGGATAAATCTATGATCAAAGAATGGGAGCGACTGATGAAGAGGGAACGCAAAGACCAAGGGTTTTTATTCGCAGCTCAGCGAGCCTTTAAGGCCGCTATGAAAACAGGTCAATATGAACTGGCAGCGTCAATCGCCAAAAGCCAATATGATTTTTGTATCCCCAAAAAGGAAACCCCCGAAGCTTTGAGAGAC
>NZ_DDYV01000226.1:0-12759 GCF_002348205.1 Desulfobacter sp. UBA2225
TTTTAGAGTAGTTTCAAGTGCCAGTTCCAGGTTCCTGGACGTGACTTCATCCGTATCCCCTTAGGTATATTTTCAAACAGGTTCACGAGCATGACAAAGCCTGCCTGTTTTAATTCATCGGTTTTGGATGACAGGTCCAGTGGCCAGTTTGGGAAGGTGTGGTAGGTCGCATTGTATTTGCTGGTCCAGGCAACTTCTCCCATGGGGCTGGTAAAGTCTTTCCCGATATCCAGATCCGGGGCCGCAATCCTTGATATGGCCACAGGCCAGTTGGCTCGGCAGACAGCGCCTAAAGGCAAACAACTGCATTCCGGCAGGGACAAAAGGGTTTTACTCTCAAGTTCCGGGCTTACAATGGCCCCTGAAAAACCTATGCGTTTGAGCATTTCCACTGCAAGGCAATTGGTGATATTGCAAAAAGGGCCTGCCCAGATGTTGAGTCTTTGGGGATCATCAAACAGGGCTATCTGCCAGGGGGAATTGAGCACAAAGTTTTTTGCCCCTTTTTTTAATGCGGTTTTTACATAGTTTTGACAGATCTTTTCCTCTTCGGGGAAAAGCACGGGATCCAGCCATAACCATGCACGGGGAGGGGCTTTGATGCCATAGTTGTTTGCAGAAATCCAGAAACCGGTATCATTATGTGTTTTTAAAGCAGGGGGGTGTTTTCTGAAAACATCCATTTCATATATATCAGGCTGTTTTTTTCCTCCATGACCACTTCTTTTGCCCGGTGATTTGACACTGTCAGCAGGCCTTTTGCCGAGAGTAGAGCTATTTAACGGTTTGATCGTTATTTTGGGAATTTCACCAAGTTCGCTGGCAAGGCATGATAATTTTTCTTCCAGCTCACTTCCCCTCCGGTCAATAAGGAACACTGAAGTGTCTTTGTTGATACGCCTGCCTTTTTTGGCAGCTAAAAAATATTTTCCTTTTTTAGGGATGGCCCGGGTCACCTTCTGGATTTGATGGAAGGTCTCTTCTTCATAGCCAATGCGTAAAAGATCTCCCTGCAGAAGCGCTTCCCTTGAAATAAAATATGGATTTTCAGGGTTCTTTATCCGGCCTAAAAACAGACCGGAGCCGGTTTCCGATGCATGATTCAGAGGGTTTGAAATCCGATGGGATAAAAGATTGTAATGACTGCCTTCTCTTCCCAAGGCATACGCCAAAAAAGATAATGCCTGATTTTTTTGATCCGGCGAATCCCTGAGCAGTCTGTACGCCATCACCGTGTAGTAAACATAATGGGGGCTTTTTTTTCTGCCCTCAATCTTCCAGGTACTGATGTTGGGAATCTCCTTGAGGACCTTGGCCAGTACATCTGCTGACAGATCCATGCATGAGAAGTACCTGGCCTTTTTCCCATTTTGTTCGTACAGCCGCCGGCAGGGCTGAACGCAACGCCCCCGCAGCGCACTTTTTCCGCCAAACCAGGAACTCCAGTAACACCGTCCTGACACCGAATAGCAAAGCGCGCCATGGATAAACACCTCTAAGTCCATGGTTCCGGGCACAGCCGCTGCCATGGCCCTGATTTCATCAAGGCTGAATTCCCTGGGCAGTACCACCCGGGAAAAACCTGATTTTTGGGCAGCCGCAAGTCCGGCAGGATGGGTGCAGTTGCCCAGGGTGGACAGGTGGAGTTTTCCTTTGAATCCTGCCTGCCCGGCAAGGCTGACCATGGCGGTATCCTGGATAATCAGGGCATCGACGTCCGCATACCGGGCAAGTTTGTCAAGAATACGAAGTACTTTGTCGGTTTCGGCTTCTTTAATTATGGAGTTAAAGGCAACATACACCTGAATCCCTTTTGAATGGGCAAGTTTGGTCAGTCTTGCCAGTTCTTCAATGGAAAAATTGTCGGCTTCCATGCGGGCTGAAAATATTTTAAGGCCGCAGTAAATGGCGTCCGCACCAGCCGCTATTGCGGCAAGAAAAGATTGAATATCCCCGGCAGGTGCCAGAATTATTGGTTGTTTTGATGGTTGGCAGGTCATAGGCCCTCATGTCCAGGTATGGGTAAATAGTTTTTATATTGCAATTTCAGGTAATAATGTCAAAATATCATTTTTTTGTTCTAAAATCAGGCCTGGCAAATATTGAAAGATTAAAAAAAAATAATGAGGAGGGCAGATGTTTGCAAATCATGATGAAACCGGTTATTCCGAGCCGGTGGAAGGCATTGAGATGAAAACCCTTGTGTATGGGGATAAGACGCTTCTAGTCCGGTTTAAAATGACCAAAGGGGCATTGCTGCCCTCCCACACCCATCCCCACGAGCAGATCGGATATCTTGTTTCCGGCTGCATCAACCTTTATATTGGAAGTAAATGCCACAATGCCGTCCCCGGAGATTCCTGGTGCATTGAGTCCGGGGTAGAGCATCGTGCTGAGGTCCTGGAAGACAGTGTTGCCATTGAGGTTTTTTCACCGGTACGGGAAGAGTACCTTCCCTGAATCCGTAATTTTTTGCCGTCGCTAAAAGTTAAGCGTCAGGCATGCAGATTTTACAGGGTTTGTAACCCTGGGTTTCAGCCTCTTCTTTTGTGGTAAAATTCATGCTGCAGTTTTTACCGTTGGCAAAATTACATGCCACGCTGTGGAAAACCAGGGTTTCAATATTTCCTTTAAATTGAACACTTGCACTGGCCGGTCCCGCTTCTTCGGGTGCAGGCGGTTCAGTAACCTGGGAGGAGGCAGTTGGAAGAGGGGGCGTTTTTTCCTCCGCGTGTTCATCTTCCTCCTGTTGTTTGTCTGCATGTTTTTCTTCAATTTTTATTTCGGTTTCCTGGGCCGGCTTTGTTGATTGTGTGTCGGGAACCGGCTTGATTTTGCTTTCCGGCTCCCCGGTGCTTTCTTTGTTTAGTTCATCTTCCTGTGTATGCGCTGATTTAATCTTTGCCTCGTTATCATTGTTGTCGGACTGCTTGAGTTCCTCGATGCCAAGATATACCGCAAGTGAGCCGCCAATAATCATTAATATAGGGACTAATCCTGCCGCAAAGGTTAAAAAATCAAAGAAGTTAAACGAAAAGCCCGAGATACCAACAAGTAGTAGCAGGGCACCAATAATAAATTTTTTCATACATCCGCTCCATAGAAGTGTCTGGTCTGTTAAAAAAGAATCAGGATTCCAAGGCCGTATGCCTACCCTTTTTAGGGTGAAATTTGCAGCATTGTCAAGGCAATGGATAAAAAATTGATACTGAAATGGCGAAAAATAAAAGAAAAATTTTTTTTTAAAATTTTGCTATCCTTTTTTGTCCCATAAACACCACAATATCTTAAGGTGAGGTAGCACCGGTATCAGGACTTCGGCAAAGCATGATCCACCACATCCTAAAAGCCATCAGGGCGTCTGCATCTTCCTGGTGTTGGCATTTAAAAAGGCTTAAGGAATATGCCTCTTCAAACTCTTCCGGGGTAAAAATCAGATCCTTTTGATCCAGAATTTTTTGCCGTGTATGACTGGTGTCTGCTTTTACCAGTTTAATTCTAAGATCATTTTCCTGTTGTCCTTGTCTGATAAAATTAAGGGCATTTTGTATGGTCATATTATTCTCCTAAAAAAGTTTATACAAAAGACAGCAAATAGAATGCCAACGTATTTGTAAAGCATTTATTAATAAATCTTACCCTGTGGATTGTTTTATGGTCCGGGTGTTTCATAATTTTTGGCTTTGTGGTATAAGTTAACGTTTGATATCTGAAAAGGAATGAATCAGTAGATGAAACCAGATGTAGAACCCGTTTTTTGCAGTCTAAAACCCAAAGATGTCATTGGTGTGGCAGCACCATCAGCCAGGTTTGATGCGCAGTCGTTCCGGAAAGGGGTTCTGTGTCTTGAATCCATGGGGTTTGAAGTACACATCCCCGAAGGCATAACAGGCCGGTACAGGTACCTTGCCGGCACAGACCGGCAACGGGCGGATGTGCTTAATTCGTTGTTTGCCGATCCTGGGATCAAAGGGATCATTGCGGCAAGGGGCGGATTCGGTGCCATGCGCATTTTGCCGTTGCTGGACTGGGATACCATTGCCGGAAATCCGAAACTGTTTATGGGGTTTTCAGATCCCACCGCTTTGATCAGTTCCCTGGTGTGCAAAGTCGGGATCTGTGCTCTGCATGGGCCAAATCTGGTTTCACTTGGCCAGGCCGATGAGAAGACCTTGGACAGTTTTGCAAAAAACGTGACGGGCTGCTTTACACGTATTAATTTACCTTCTGATCAAGTGCTTGCGGGTGGACGTGCCACAGGACGGCTCATGGGCGGAAATTTGGCCACCCTGGTACACATGATCGGGACAGCTTTTCAGCCTGATTTTACAGAAAGTATCCTCTTTATAGAGGATGTAGGTGAACCGGCATACAAGATCGACAGGATGCTGACCCAGATGAAAATGGCCGGTGTGTTGGAAGGTGTCAAAGGGGTCGCGACAGGGTCTTTTGAAAATTGCGACGATCAATCCTATATCCCCCAGATCATTCAAGAGGTGTTTATTGACGCAAATATTCCGATCTGCATGGGAATTGATGCTGGTCACGGGGCGGTTAACCGTTCTCTGCCCATGGGGGGCGGGGTCATTCTGGATGCGGACCAAGCCATCCTTGAATGGGATTTTGCGGCACAATGAACCTACGCGCGTTTCAAAGTATTGATGGCGCTATGGCCAATGCTATGGCCGACGGTGTATTTCCAGGTGCAGTTCTGCTTTGGGCGCATAGAAATCATATCATCTATCACAAGGCTTTTGGTGTAACCGACATAAGGTTTGGGGAACCTGTGGCTTTGGATACGGTTTTTGATCTGGCCTCTCTGACCAAGCCCCTGGCCACAGCTCTGGCTGTGGCAGATCTGATTTCATCAGGGCGATTATCCCTGAAAACTTATTTAAAGGACGCCCTCCCGGTTGCCTGTGGAACGGGTAAAGCCAAGATCACCATTGACATGTTGTTGCGCCGCAGGTCTGGTCTGCCTGCCCACCGTCCGTATTTTAAATCGCTTTCCCTCCCTGTCCCCGGCATGGCGGCCGGAAAGCGTCTGCGGCAGATGGTGCTGGCGGAACCGCTGGAATATGAGCCGGGTTCCAAGGAAGTTTACAGTGATCTGGGGTTTATCCTTTTGGCCTGGGTGGTGGAGTATATGTCCGGTGTCCGGCTTGATGCGTTTGTTAATGACAGGATTTTTGCGCCTTTAAAAATATACGACTTGTTTTTCAATCCGCTTTGCGCTGATTGGACAAGGCCCGTGATGAACAAGGCCTCTTTTGTTTTTGCCGCCACCTCCCATTGCACTTGGCGAGGAAAAATGATAGTGGGGGAGGTCGAGGATGAAAATGCCTGGGCTGCAGGTGGTGTTGAAGGGCATGCAGGTCTGTTTGGCACTGCTGTTGGGGTTCATCACTTGTGCTGTGAAGTCCTGCAAGCCCTTGAAAATAAAGAAAGCAAAGTGATAAATGCTTCTGTTATTAGAAGTTTTGTGGATAAAAACAATGGGATGATGCGCCCGGCAGGTTTTGATTCTCCAAGTGAAGATACCCCGTCATCAGGTCGTTTTTTTTCTAAACGATCTATCGGGCACTTAGGCTTTACGGGCACATCATTCTGGATAGATCCAGACAATGGTCTGATTACGGTACTTTTGACCAATCGGGTACATCCGAGCCGGGAAAATATTGATATCAGAAAATTCAGACCCAGGATTCATGATTTGATCGCATCTATTTATCAATGCAATATACAGGAGTGAAACACTTTTATTCTTGTAAAAAAAACTTAAGTTTGTTAGCAATCATCTTTTGGCAGTATTTTTTTTGGCAGTATTTTTTCATCATCTATTGATAAACACAACTCCCAATTTTGTATGAAAGAGGACCGATGAACTTTGTAACTGATACTTTGCTTGGGGCCTTTTCCAATGATCTAGCCATTGATCTTGGCACCGCAAATACGCTGGTTTATGTTAAGGGAAAAGGAATCGTATTAAGTGAGCCTTCCGTGGTGGCGGTTAGAACCGATAAACGATCCAAAAACAAAGTGCTGGCGGTGGGGCTGGAAGCAAAGCGCATGCTGGGAAGGACACCGGGCAATATTGTGGCCATTCGACCTATGCGAGATGGTGTCATTGCCGATTTTGCAGTGACTGAGGCCATGCTCAAGCATTTTATCCGTAAAGTTCATAACAATAGAAAAACATTGGTTCGTCCAAGAATTATTATTGCGGTGCCTTCCGGTATCACCCAGGTGGAAAAACGGGCGGTCAGGGAAAGTGCCGAATCCGCCGGTGCCAGGGAGGTTTTTCTTATCGAAGAACCCATGGCTGCAGCAATCGGCGCGGGTCTTCCTATTACGGAACCCACCTGCAATATGGTTGTGGACATCGGCGGGGGCACCACTGAAGTGGCGGTCATCTCCCTGGCCGGAATCGTGTATACCCGTTCCCTAAGGGTGGCCGGGGACAAGATGGATGCCTCCATCAGTCAGCACATCAAACGCAAATATAATCTGCTCATTGGCGAAAGAACTGCAGAGATCATCAAAACAACCATCGGCAATGCCTATCCTGATCCGGAGAACCTTGAAACCATAGAAGTCAAGGGTCGGGACCTGGTTTCCGGCATTCCCAAGATTCTGGCCATTGACTCCGAAGAGGTCCGGCTGGCCATTTCCGAGCAGATTGAGGCGATTGTTGAAACCGTTCGTATTGCCCTGGAACAGACCCCACCGGAACTGGCCGCCGATATTGTGGATTCCGGCATTGTTTTAACCGGTGGTGGCGCCTTGTTGAAGAATCTGGACAAGCTGCTTAACGAAAAATGCGGCCTTCCCATTGTCGTGGCTGATGATCCCTTATCCACTGTGGCACTGGGCTGCGGCAAAGCCCTAGACTGTATAGAAATTCTTAAAGAAATAGTCATCAGCTAAAGGGAATGTTTTCCAGGCGGATCATGATGATTGTGGGCGTGGGCTTTTTTGTTGCGGTGGCGCTTACCGTAATCGCCATGTCCAGCCGGGAGACCCTGTCGGCGGGTAATGTTGAAAGACTCTCCATAACGCTTACATCTCCTTTTCAATTTGTGGCCTCCCGAATTATCGGTTTTACTGAATCGGTATGGCAGACCTATTTTTCATGTGTGCTTGCCGTGGAAGAGAACCAGGTGTTGAGACGTGAGTTGTCAACGGCGCAACACACAGCCAACAGGTGCAAAGAGCTTGAGCTTGAAAATACCCGTTTAAAGAAATTTGTCAATTTCCAAAATTCCGTGCCCGCGGCCTATGTGGCGGCCCAGGTGATTGCTCGGGATCCATCCCCCTGGTTTAAAACCATCATGATTGATAAGGGTGAAAAAGACGGTTTGATCAAAGGTCTGCCGGTGCTGGTGTCAGAAGGAATTGTAGGGCAGATTGTTAAAGTGGCCGGTAATTTTTCCCAGGTGCTGCTGATTACCGACCGCAATTCAGCTGTTGATGCGCTGATTCAGGAGACCCGGGTCCGCGGCATGGTCAAGGGCAATAATAAAGACACCTGTTCCTTTGTATATACTTTGAGAAAGGATCTGGTGGAACCAGGACAGGTAATTGTCTCCTCAGGACTGGACCAGGTATTTCCCAAAGGATTGAGAATCGGAACGGTGCTTGATGTAAAGAAAAACCATTCCCAACTGTTTCAGGATATCACCATAAAAACGGCTGTGGATTTTGACAAGCTTGAAGAAGTTCTGGTGTATAAAAATGCCGATTGACAGGCGGATGCTGCCGGTATGATGAACTTCATATTTTTTTTTCTTTCCACACTGTTTTTGGTTATTATTCAAACTGTTATTATCCCAGATTTTCCCTGGTTTCCCCACTGTTTCGATCTGATGATCGTTAATGTATTGTACCTAAGCCTTTTTTCAACGAGCTACGGAGTGCCTTTCTGGCTTGTCATCATGGGCAGCATCATGGACAGCTTGTCAGGTGCGCCGTTCTTCCTTCATAGCACAGTATATCTGTGTATTTATTTGATCGTTTTTTTTCTGCGCCGTTTGTTTTTTCAGCATAGCAATATTTTTGTCTTTCTCGTCAGTCTTGCATCCGCCTGCATTTATCAGGGGCTGGTTATGTTCAGTATTTTTCTGCTCCAGGACCAAAAGGCCATTGCGGGCACGGATTACCGCCTTTACATTGGTCAGCTCCTCTGGGCCGCAGTTGGTATTCCTCTCGGCGTCTCGATTCTGGGCGCCCTGCACCGGAACTTTTCACATGCCGTAAAACAGTCCCGCCGGCACTTGGCTCGCAAATACAGGGAGTAATGTGGGCACAATTAATAAAAATTCAGATAGAGAATGGATCAAGCATCGATATGTAGTGGCCAGTATGTGCATTGTTTTTGTTTTTAGCGTTCTTCTTTTAAGGCTTGTTTATCTTCAGATGATCCGCGGTGAAGAGTATCGGCGGTTGTCGATGACCAATTGTGTCCGACTTAAAAGCATAAAATCCTCCAGGGGGCTGATTTATGACCGTAATCGCATTCTTCTAGTGGACAACCGGCCAGCCTTTGACTTAACCATTGTCTTGGAGGATGCCAAACCCCTCAAGCAGACCCTTGATCACCTGGCCGAACTGACCGGCGATTCATGTGAAGACCTGACGGCAATCATAGAAAAAGAGGGCGGAGCGGCATTTTATAAACCACTTGTCCTTAAACGGGACATAACAAGGGATCTGCTGGCGGCCATAGAGGCCCATCAGTTTGATTTGCCCGGTATCCACATTGATATTGAACCTAGCAGAAATTATATACATAAGAAAACAGCGGCCCATCTTATAGGTTATCTTGGTGAGATCAATAAGGATGAACTGGATTCCGGTAAATTTCCCAATGTCCGGTCCGGGGATTCGATTGGCCGATACGGGGTTGAAAAAAGTTTTGAGGCGGATCTGCAGGGCAAAAGAGGGGGGCACCAGCTCGAAGTGGACGTCAACGGGCGGGTGATTAAAATACTTAAGACTGTCGAGCCTGTTTCCGGAAACGATCTGGTGATGACAATAGATTTGCCACTTCAGCAGAAAGCTGAAGGTTTGCTTGGGGAGAATGACGGGGCTGTTGTGGCCCTTGACCCTTCAAACGGAGATGTCTTGGTTATGGCGTCATCGCCTAGTTTTGATCAAAATGATTTTATTGGCGGTATCTCCAGTAAGAAATGGCAGGTTTTAAGGGATGATCCCGGCAGACCCATGAACAATAAAGCCATTCAGGCAGAATATCCTCCGGCGTCCACATATAAGATCATTACGGCTCTGGCAGGGCTTGAAGAAAAGGTCATTGACCGAAATTCAACTTTTTTTTGTCCGGGATTTTATAAGTTTGGCAACCGGCGCTACCATTGCTGGAGTAAATACGGACACGGCACTATAAATGTTGTGGATGCCATTGCCCAGTCCTGCGATGTGTTTTTTTATCAGACCGGTGAAAAACTCGGGGTCGATGCCCTGGCAAAGTATGCGCAAGGCTCTGGTCTGGGGCGGTTGACCGGCATTCGCCTGGCCCATGAGCGCCCGGGTTTGATTCCCACGTCCGCATGGAAGAAACAGCGGTTCAAGGAACCCTGGCAGGCCGGTGAAACCCTGTCCATCAGTATTGGTCAGGGGTTTAATCTGGTTACGCCTCTGCAGATGGCCGTGTTTATTTCTGCGGTTGGTAATAACGGTACCCTTTACCGGCCAAGGCTTCTTAAGTCCGTTCAGGATGCAAAAGGGCAGGTGATAAGGGAAATTGAACCCGAAATTACCGGGGGGTTGCCGGCTTCCAAAAAAAATTTGGCCATTGTGCGACAGGGGCTTTTAGAAGTTGTTCACGGTAACCGCGGCACTGCCCGGCAAATCCGTCTTCCCGACGTTCAGATCGCCGGAAAAACAGGTACTGCTCAGGTGTTTTCCCGCAAAGCCGGGGAAAAGTTTGATAACAAAAAATTGAAGCGCACCCTCCAGGATCATGCCTGGTTTGTCTGTTATGCGCCTGCGCAGGACCCTAAAATAGCCATTGCCGTGATCATTGAACATGGGGAGCATGGCTCCAGTGCGGCTGCTCCCGTTGCACAAGAGTTGATTCATGCCTATTTCGGGGACCCTGAAGTTCCAACTGCCGTGGTCGAGGAAGACCCGGCTCATGTGGAGTGAAAAGTGGAGTAAAAAATGTTTGATCGCCGTCTATTATCAAATTTTGACTGGGGATTTCTTTTGCTTATTGTTTTTATTTGCATTCTGGGGCTGACTATCCTTTATTCGGCGGTGACAGCCGGATACGCCGGAACTGGCCTACCTCCTCTTTTTAAAAAACAGATTGTCTGGCTTGCCGTTGGTTTTGCCATCATGATGGGCTGTCTTGTCATTGACTTTAAAGAGTTTGCCAATCTACATTTCCTTATATATGCCGCATGTGTCGGGCTTCTGGTGGCTACCTGGCTTGTGGGGCATACTGGCGGGGGCTCCCAACGCTGGCTGGTGTTGGGTCCTGTTCGGATACAGACCTCGGAACTGATGAAAATTTCTTTGATCATCAGCCTGGCTTCAGTGTATTCAGAGAGTATCAGTCCCGAAGGTTTAGGCTTCGCACATCTGATCAAGCCGGCTCTTTTATGTATTATTCCCTTTGGCCTCATCGTCATCCAACCCGATCTTGGCACTGGGCTTTTGCTTTTGCTTATTGCCGGCTGTCTTACTTTATTTGTAAAGGTTGAAAAAAAAGTTTTATTCACTCTGGGGGTGGCGGGGCTCTGTCTGGTGCCTCTGGTATGGTTTTTCGGTTTGAAGGAATATCAGAAAGACAGAATTTTAACCTTTTTGAATCCTGAGCGGGACCCCCTTGGTGCAGGTTATCATATCATTCAATCCAAGATTGCCATAGGTTCGGGTATGCTCACCGGGAAGGGCTTTCTTCATGGGACCCAGAATGCTTTAAATTTTCTGCCGGAACAGCATACGGATTTTATTCTTTCCGTATTGGCCGAAGAATGGGGGCTTGCCGGGTGTGTTGTACTGCTGGCCCTCTATTTTCTTTTGCTGTTCTGGGGATTGAATATTTCTTATAATTGCCGAAATATGTTTGGCTCCCTTTTGGCCATGGGTGTTACCATTATGATATTTTGGCAGATTTTTATCAATGTTGGCATGGTTATGGGGCTGATGCCGGTGGTAGGCGTACCTTTGCCCCTAATTTCCTATGGTGGGTCTTCGGTTGCGACCAACATGGTCGGATTTGGTGTTTTGCTGAATATAAGTATGCGAAAATTTAACACGGCCTGAATCCAGATCTCTCTCTATTTAGAATTGCTGCATTCTGTATTGACAAAAGGCTTACTGGATGGTACTCAAGTCTCGATATTTTCTAAGCATTTAGGCTGAATCTGAACGATTTCGGCCAATAGGATATAAGTGGTTGATTTTTTGTAATTATTAACTGGTGGAGGAATTTTATGATAACTGTGATTCCTGATATATCGGCGGTATATCAGATGGTCAATTTTCTTGTCCTGCTATTCCTCCTCAACCTGGTTCTGTACAAACCCATTCGAAATGTCATTCTCGAAAGAAAAGCCAAGGTCGGCACTTTAGGTTCAGGTGTTGAACGGGCCTCGGCTGATCTTGACAAACAAAAGGATGATTACAAAAATGGGTTAAGACAGGCAAGGGGTGAAGGCCTCAAGAAAAAAGAGGTATTCATTGAGGAGGCGTCTGCCCAGGAAAAGGAGATTATTACCCGGATCAATCAGAAAGCGCAGGCTAACTTTGTCCAAATTAAGGCACAAGTGGCTGAAGAAACAGAACAGGCCCGTAAAGCGCTTGAGGCCGAGGTTGAGGTGTATGCCAAAGCCATCGGAGAAAAGATTCTTGGGAGGGCATGTTAATGGAAAAAATTAATTGGAAAAAACACCTTAAGGTTTCCGCAACTGTCGTGGCCCTTGTGGCTGGTGCGACAGTGGTCTGGGCATCCGGCGGCGGTAATGGTGAAGCAGTGCATCACAATGCATGGAAAGATGTTGATACCTGGAAAGTACTCAACTTCGTTTTACTTGCCCTTGGCTGCTTTTTCATCGCTAAAAAGCCGGTGGCGCAGTTCTTTTCTTCCCGTACAAAGGGGATTGAAGAAGAGTTGACAGACCTGGAACAGAAAAAAGCCGAAGCAGAGAGAAAACTTGCCGAATATCAAGCCCGGTTTAGAAATCTTGAACAGGAATCTGAACAGATTATTGAAGATTATATTAAGCAGGGTGAAGATGCCAAGAAGAGAATTATTGCAGAGGCTGAAGCCCAGGCTGAAAAGCTTGAGGATATGGCAAAACGCAATATTGAACAAGAGTTCAAAGCTGCAAAAGCTCTTCTGAAGCAGGAAATTGTGGATCGTGCAATGGAGCAGGCAGAGGCGCTCATTAAAAAATCCATCACAACCCAGGATCAGAACCGTCTGGTCGATGAATACTTGAAAAAGGTGGAGGCATAATGAAGAATCTTGCAGTTTCAAGGCGTTATGCCAAGGCGTTGATTTTGATAGGTCAGGAAGACGGTCAGGCGGACGGGTACAATGATGAGCTTTCCGCAATGGTAGGGCTTTTGGACGCCAATGAGGGTTTTGAACAAGCCCTTACCAATCCGTTAATCAAAAAAAGTGACCGTAAAAAACTTCTTGATACGGTAATTGCTGCTGCAGGCTTTTCAAAAGTGATGAAGTCTTTCTTGTCATTGCTTTTTGACAAAGGCAGGATCGGTTTTACTAGA
>NZ_DDYV01000285.1:0-9308 GCF_002348205.1 Desulfobacter sp. UBA2225
TTCAGAACCGGTCAATACCCATGATCCTTTAGGGGAAAGATGGGTGCAGGAAAAAAGGTTAAACGCCATAAAAAAAAGAAGGATCACTCTGGTCAGCTTTTTCATTATTTCGCCTCCAGCCTGCTCAGGGTTAATTCTTCCTTATCCTTGCCCACACCCAGGATTAAATAGGCTTCGTCAAAGATCCGGTCCACAATGAAGCAGTTGTCTTTTACCCGGTAGTTTACAAGGCCCTTACCCGCAGTGGTTTTAACCATGAACATGGGCATTTCCTGCATTTTGGGCAGCTTGATATATGTTTTTATGCCGTTGTCAAAAACCTGTAAGGGCTTCCAACCGGCATCCCCGGATATTTCATAATCAAAGTTCAGCCTGGCCATATCAAAACCTTCAGGGGTGGTTCTTTTCTCTTTTTCTTTGATCTCTTTTTCCCGGGCCGCCCGGGTGGTTGCGATATGATCTTCGGGATAAATAAATCCTGTGTACAGCATGTGTTTGCTGCGGTCGGATTTTAAATTGATATGATAAACCCGCCTGTCAGTGGTGATCACGGCGGTGGTGGTGAGCCCGGAATCCAGGGCTTTAAAAACAACGTGACTGATGCTGATATCGCCGCTGCCGGAGAAAACGATTTCTGCGAACCATCGTGCGTTATCGCCCAGGACCATGGAATTAATCACCTCTCCGGGCTGCAGTTCCAGGTCAGCCACTTTATACGGGGTAACAATGATGGTTGGCGTTGAATGGCCGTAAACAAAACAGGTCATGCCGTTTCCGGCGGTGATCGGGTCCATGGTGTTTTTTTGCCATCTTGACTGCAGGGCTAAAGGTTTCTTTTCTTTGCTGTCCAATTGGGCTGATACAGGGCTTACGAAATCCGCAGCACGGCATGTTGCCAGGCCTGCAAAGGATACTGCCATTGCGATTATTACAAGTTTTTTCATGGTTTAATCTCCTATTGTATTTTTTTGCTGTGACTGATTTCCGACACATATATGCCGCTGGCGTTATTGATGATTTCCTGTTGTGTTTCAGGAAGTTTGCGCTTGATGATAAGGTTGGCCTGAAAAGTGGTCCGGGAGAGTTCAACCCCTTTATGTGTGCGCTCTATTTCTGTCCATTCGACCAGCCAGGTTTCTCCGCTGACATAAAGAGGCAGGGCCATTATCCGCACCTCCACCAGTTTTTCTTCGCTGGAGATGTATGGATTGTTGTCTGCGTACCATTTAGCCAGGATTCTTTTTGCAGCACCAATGGACATGAAACTTGATTGCTTTATATATTTTTCCTGCAGGGCGATATCCGCCGTAACGGTCCGCCAGGCCGTGATAAACTGGCCCAGGCTGTATTGAATCATCTCCTGGCTGGTCTCAAGCTTTCTGGCCATCTGTCCGCCGCTGATCCGCCCGGCCCGGTCAACCTCAACCATGTACGGGATCACTTTTTGCTGCCGTAGCTGTATGATATTTGCCGTGCAAAGCAGGACCGCAACAATCGAAACAAGCAGGGTTGAGACCCGCCAGAGGTTTCTTTCCCTGATGAACGATCCATACATTTCTGACCAGGCTTTACGGCCTGCCAGGTAATGGTTTTCTTCCGCTGGTTGTAAAACCTGTTCCTGGTGTTCTGTGGCATTAATCATTATTCTTTTCCTCTTTGGGTTTTACTGCTTCGGCTATTTTTTCCAGGGCACTCAATGCGCCGCCCCTGGCACCACTGAATGCCCCGGCCATGCCGCCGCTGGCAGCGCCGGCAGCGGCACCCACGCCCATGGAGGCGGCGCCCGCCGCCATACCTGCGCCTGCCGCCATGGCTCCGGTAATAGCTCCGGCACTGCTGCCGCTGTGCAGTGTGACCATTTTGGCTATTGTGTCGGGCAATACTTTGATGAGAAACGCCAGAATGAAAAAACAGGCAGTGATAACAAGGGTTTCTGTAAAACTTTTAAAGGTGAACAACACCATATCTGCCAGGAATGAGCCCAGGATATATAACAGACACCGGATTACGAATAATTTAAGGCCGACACTGAGGGTGTACTTTAAAAAACCTGTGGCAAAGCCTCTGGTGTATCTCATACCGCCAAAGCCTAAAATAAAAATGCCGAGATTAAAGGCTATGTAGGATTCGCAAAGAACAACTAAATACATGCCGTAGATAAAAGCACCACATACGGCACTGCAGATTGAACACAGGCAGATGGCTGGAACTAACATAGGATTCCAGGAATACATCATGTTATCTGCGACCTTGAGGGCATCGGTGAAGACTTTTGCAAAGAACGCCTCACCAGGCGGTGAACCGCCGCCCGCAACATCCTGAGCCATTTTCAGCATACCTTGAATTAAATCAACACCCCAGGCCTGACCTTTTATGATGAGAGCCCAAAAGATACCGCCAAAAATTGCCGTCATGACAAGGTCTTCTACAACGTCTTGTAATGTGGATTGTTTGAACCCCAGCTTTACTGCCATTACAACAAGCTGGATAACGAGCAGCCATTTCAGTAACCATAAAGCGTGGCTTTTGACGTTTTCGCCCCAGGTGGAACCTACGTCTTTGTATCCTTGTATGATTTTTTCGATAACTGTTTGATTAATATCAGCCATTGCTGAATTATTGAAAATAATTAAAGAACTTGCTATTATCAAAAAATAAAGACAAATTTTAACAGGAGTTCTTTTTATGTCTAAAAATTTGATCATCCTTACCATCTCCATCGTTGTCGCTATTAGTATCAGTGTCGGCGTTTATATCCGTGTGTCCGGTGACTCTGAGCCCGAGTGGAAAAGAATCGAAGCACAAGAGAAAAAAGTGGGGATAGATAGAGCTGACGCGGTTATCGTTCCTTGATTTATGGAATGATAACTGCATCTGTTCGGTCTACTCCAATTTTCATTTCCTGCTGCAAATCAGCATCCTTCAACTTTGCAGCATTGTGTTCTTGAGCCAAAGCGGCAGTCTGAGCCTGAACATAATTAGACAACAATGCCCTTGTCTGTCTCAATTCATGGACGGTAAGGGCGTTGATCTGATTGCCGGCTTCAATTGCCTGCTGTCTGCCGGTTTTGCTTGAAAGAAGATCGTTCAAGTAGTCATCAAAATCGCCTGAATCCTGCAGGTCTTGTAACTGCTGGCCGCTAAGCTGGAAATTAGACTGTAAAACGTTGTCAATTTTCTCAGAGGCCTTTGAAAACTGATCTAACTGCATTTGAATACGATCCTGCATCAATATGTCATCAATTTTTAAGTTCCGTAATTCAGGCCAGGTGTCAGTAAAAATTGTCAGCAGCGCTCCCATATCAGCCTTGTAAGAGTTCAGACGGTTCACATTGGCAACAGCTGCCCTGATTTGAGATTGAAGGTTGGGAAGCAGGTTGCCGGGCAGGTTCATGGTATTGGTAATGGCGTTTTCTGTTTGTTGAACGAGTTGTTCGTATTGTTTGACTGCTTCTGCCAACTGTTCAATATCTTTTATATATTCCAGGGCCTGGGTGAAATTCGTTGAACAATTAAGGCAGGTAACAGGAATACCGGCCATAGACACATTGACAAAGACAATGACGGACAATAAAGCGATTGTGGTTTGGATTTTGTTTTTCATTTTAAGGCTCCTTAAATTTTAGGGATTTTATACTTCTGGCATGCAGCCATTGTGTCGGCCATTCAGGGCCGTACTCATTTATTAAATTCTTGATTGCGGCAATGTCTTCTTTGCCTGATACTCCGGCAAATGACAGGGCCAGGGGGGATAAAGACAAGTTGATCAGGCGGCAGCCCTGTGAAGAGGTCACGTAATATTCACGTTTGGGGCGGGCCTGTGCGATGATTTTAACCTGGGTGGAATTGAGGCCCAGCCCGTGATAGAGTCCTTTTTGCGTGTCTTTCTCTGCATCCTGGTTTGGTAAAAATATCTTGGTTGGGCAGCTTTCCGACAACACATCTAAAATGCCTGAATTTCTGGCATCAGAAAGGCTTTGTGTGGCAAGCACAACGGCACAATTCGCCTTTCTGAGCACTTTTAACCATTCCCGTATTTTTTGCTGAAAAACAGGATGCCCCAGCATGATCCAGGCTTCATCCAGGATCAGCATGCTTGGCTGCCCTTTAAATGCTTTCTCTATGCGGTGAAAAATATACAAAAGCACCGGGATTAAGTTTGCTTCGCCAAGGTTCATCAAATCTTCGATTTCAAACACTGTGTACTTTTCCAGGGTCATGGAATCGGCAGGGGCATCAAGGAGTTTGCCCATGGCCCCCTGGTTTGTATAATGCTGGATCGCCTCTTTGAGTTCCTGGTGCTGAATATAATGATACAGGTTGCTTAATGTGCGGTGCTGATCCGGGGAGTTCCTGATTTGTGTAACAGCGTCATGTATAGCTGTCCGGTGTTCGGGTTTGATATCAACTTTTTGCAGGGTGGCCAGGGTGGTTATCCAATCTTCCGCCCAGGCCTGTTCAGCATCTGTATCAATATATTTTAAAGGGCAAAAAGCAAGCCGGCTGTCATCGCCGGCAATGTGATAATGGGTGCCGCCTGCTGCAGAGACCAGGGAAAACATAGACAATCCCTTATCAAATGCAAAAATACACGCATCCTTATACCGCCGGAATTGTGCTGCGATCATGGCCAGCAAAACGGATTTACCCGCACCGGTAGGGCCAAAAATAAGGGTGTGGCCTAAATCATTGACATGCAGGTTCAGCCGGAAAGGGGTTGATCCGTCTGTGGCGGCATACATCAGCGGCGGTGATCCCGGCGGATAAAAAGGACAGGGGGCTGTCGCAGATCCCGCATATATTGTTGACAAGGGTAAAATGTCGGCAAGATTCAGGCTGTGCAAAATGATGCGGCGCAGGTTGGAATAATTGTTGGCCGGGTGGGTTCCAAGCCAGCCTTCCAGGGCGTTGAGGGTTTCCACCCGGGCAGAGAATCCCTGGGATAAAACCACTTTCCGGATGTCCCTGGTTTGCGTCTGCAACAACTCCTTATCTTCATTCAGCAGAATGATATTGCCGGAAAAATAACCGAATCCCACAAATCCGGATTGATTAATTAAATAGGCTTCCTCCGCATCCACGGCCATCAGGGCGGCATCTTTGTTTGGTTTTGCTTTGGCGTTATTGAAAAGCTTGTCAAAGAAACCAATGATTTTTTGGGACCAGCTTTTCCTGTAATTTTCTATCTGCTGCAAGGCTGTCCATTGATCCATACAGATATAACGGGTGTTAAACCGGTAGGGTATGGATAAACTGTCTAACCCGGACAGCATCATCGGGTAAGATTCTGCCGGGAAGCCGTCAATGGCAACGACACTGATATATTTATCCGCGATTTTCGGGACTATGCCGCCGGTGACATCCTGGGAGGATAAAAGATAATCAAGATACATAGGGATTTCCGGCAATTTTATTTTGTGGCGTTCCCCCGTGATAATAAAGTTGATAATTTCCAGAACTTCTGAATATATGCCATTTTGGAGGGGTATATCCTTGAGTTGCCTGAGCCGAAAAGACAACGAAAGCCTGTCCTCGATTTCGACCAGGTTGTTTTGAAGGGTTTTTAACGCCTTAACACCGGCATCATCACCGTCTTTTTTCCGGCGTTCCTCCTTTTCTTCCGTATATAAAAAGGAATCCATTTTCTGCGCTGATATATCCGGCTTCCAGGTGATAAACAGATAATGGGTTGTGCGAAAATGCTTACCCTTTTTGAAATATATTCTCCTTTCATCATCAATGGATCTGGTGATCCTGTCAGGGAAATGATTTTCATTTTTATCCGGGTAATAATCTTCCGGACTCCGGATGCAGTCAAAGTGCAGGGTAAACCCATCGCCTAGGTTTTTTAAAGATGCGGATATAGAACTTGAGAAGCTTTCAAGGTCTGTACCGGTTGAACTGGCCTTGTCCCGGGTTGTTATTTCATAGCCCACCAGGAACGAACCGTTTTTACAAAGGATAATCCCGTTATCTGCCATCACGGCATACTGCAAAAGACTTTGCAGGCCCTTTTCTTTTCTGCCCATGGCATTGTAATGGATGGATTTATGGGGCAACTGCGGGCTGTCTTTGGCCGGGTAAAATTTTTTGTGCTGTACATGCTGCCGGAAAACCTTTGAGAGGATCGGCTCTTTTTTATTTGCTTTCCTGGCCAGGGCAAAGCCGCCCGACAGAATTACCAGACCTATCAGTATCTGCCAGGGGCGGTTGCCGCTGGATACAATCAGCACGCCGGCGGCAATACCAATGGGGAAAAGCAAATCCCGCTCTATGCCCATGATCAGGTCTGAACGATGCAGTGACCTATGTATTGCTATCCGTCGCATTATATTAATGCTCCGCTGCCGAATGTGAACAGCGTATCAATGATCGGTTCCGCCAGGGCCAGCACGGATATGATGCAGACAACAACAAGAAAACCTTTTGTCATCCCGTCCAAATCGTCTTTTTTGAACCACATCACAAAAGCCGCCGCCAGGATCATCAGTATGGCAACGGATTTGGCCCATGGCCCGCGTAAGGTTTCCATCAAGGTTTCTGCCGGTGTTTCAAATTCCGAAATTGTTGATGCAAACGCAGTATCAACAAAGGTGATAACGCCAAAAAAAAGAAAGGTTGGTACAAGTAACGGTAAGACTCTTTTCATTTCTAAAACTCCTCTTTAAATAACCAGTTGAATTGACAGGCCTATAATGATGCCGAAAAGCACGGCAATCACCATATTCAGCGGGTTTGTTTTTTTGTTCGCCTCCTTGAATTTTTCTGCAAGAATATCTTGCTGGTCAGAAAGTTTTCGTGAGTATTCTTCGGCCATAAGCTCACACACAGTTGCAACGATCCAGACAGGATCATTGTCACTCACTGTCATTTTGTGCCTTTTGGCTATTTCCGCCTGGATTTTGTTTTTCATTCCTGCTGTTCCCGGGCCTCAATGATCAGGCCGGATTCATCCAGGATGTTCCAGATTTCATCCCTGGCGATTTTAAGCCGCTGTTTCGCCATGACGTTAAACTTGCCGGAATTGATTGCCTGGACAAATGTCAGGCGGGACTTGAGCATCAGCTCCAGATCATAGCCAAAGGTTTCTTTTTTATACGTGGGCAAAACAATGGTGGTGCCGCCATGATCCCGGTTGGCCTTTGCCAGTTTGTGGTCTTTAAAGTCAATTTGACCGAAGAAAGGGTTTACCCATACGGTTATGGGGGTGTCCGGAAAACCTTCCATCAGGGAGGCAAGGCCCTGGATGGTGTCACCTTCAGCCTGGCCGCCGGTGATTAGGGTATGCAGCGTCAGGTTGTGGCCGCTGTCTTGCAGGAAATTGGCAACATTGTTTTCCGACATGTAAGCAGCCAGGGGAACAAATGTGCTGGCACCGCTGTCAACAACGGCGAAGGCCTCATCTGGCAGCTGGATTAATTTTTCTATCATCGTGTCAAATAACCGGCTGTTAATGGAATCCCCTTCCATGATTTCTATTTTGGTCGCCTTTAATGCTTCATAGGCTGTCAGGGTTGCATTAACCGGATCAGCGTCCAGACATGCCAGTAATTGGTCTCGGTCAACCAGATATTGGCTTAAAAGGCTGGCTGTAAAACTTTTCCCGACACCGCCCTTGCCCTGCAGGATCATATGTATTGATGCCATTTTTTCTCCCTTTATAATTGGTTATGGATGCAGCTTGCTTTGCAGCATCCGGCTTTATCGCCAAGGCACATGGCATACATGGTGCCCCAGGCTAACATTATGATTTTTTGAAAATCCTTTTTGGAAACTTTGGTAAAATCTTCGAACCGGTGTTCTTTTTTGAATTTGTTGAATAAAAACTCATAGCTGATCCTGTCCTCGTAATAGGCCATGAAATCAAACAGCCCCCTTAAAGGCTGTAATTCATCTTCTGTGCAAAGATCTATAAAGTCGTTCTGCAGTGTTTGTATTCCTGACCAGATGTATTCCATGGCGTTTTCATAACTTGATGTGGTGATGCCTTTCAGGTTTGTTATCTGCATAAAGGCACATAGTTCTGCTTCAAGATTTTCAGCCGTGGTATTTTCAATCCATGCCCAAACCGAAATCAACCCTTTGAGCGCAAGCATCTTTTTTTCGGAAACATCGGCCCGCCGGAACCGGGGGGTAACACTTTGAACTGGCTGGGTCTGGACAGTCTCCACCCGGTCTTTTTGTGCGTTGACAGCCTTTAATTGTTCATATCCTTTTAATTGTGCAGCCCTGGCTGCCTGGCTGCGGAGGATATGCCCCATCATGCCAAGACCGGCCAAGGTGATCCCGTAGCCATCCTCTCTTGGGCCGTGATCTGCCGCATGGCCCATTGGGATAAAATTTTCTGCCTTGAATGCAGCGGGGATATCAAGATAATGGATTTTTGTTGCCAGGGCATTGTGGGGCTGGTCAATTTCCCGGGCCAGTTTCCAGCTTGAAATGCCGAATTCACCGGTGGGCAATAAAACTGTCAGATCGCTGTCTATTGGTATCTGTAACGCGGCTTTTAAATATAATTTGTCCTTTTGAGCCTTTTCCATGGCGTTGAATGCCTCAATATACTTGAGTTTCCACTCCATAGCTCTTTTGCCTGTGAACCCCATAACTAACAGAACAAAACCATCACGGGTCATATTCATTACCGGCTGTTCTTTGTTTTGATCGTTAATATATGAGGACGGCTCAAAATTGAGCCGTCCTAAATCACTAAAATTTTCAGGTAGCTCTGATACAATCTGACGGATTGTTCGCAGCACATTCTTATGGTCTTTCTCGAAATGTTCTGCCACCATCATTGAGGAGACCGTAAGTTTTCCGTTTGTGGCTGTAATATTGATTTTTTGTTTTTCCAGGTCCATCGTTAAACTCCCTAAAATTTTTCCTTTTTGATGAGGTTAAACGGTTTTTCTTTTTCATGTTCTTCCACAATAGAGTCTGTTGGATCTTCAGTCGGGTACGGATCATTTGAATGGCTGAACTTACCCCTTATTTTTCCTGGGCTTTGACTTATGGGCTTTTCTTTTTTGAGTTTTTTTTGACCGAAGGGAAACTTTTGATCGTGGTTTTCCATTATTTTAGCCCAGGCCACATAAGACATATGAATTTTATCTTTTTCGATAAAATGATCGTATATGGTCTTTTTTGAATAACCTTGGGCAAACAAGGCTTTTGCTTCGTTATGGACAGCCAGATATTGACTTTTACATGAAGGCTTCATAACTCATCTTTTTTCTGTGTGAAAGGAACGGGTTTGTGATAATTTTTTAATATTTTAGTCCAGGAATTATATCTCCCCATTCGCTCATTTG
>NZ_DDYV01000278.1:0-29540 GCF_002348205.1 Desulfobacter sp. UBA2225
TTTCGGCTCCATCCACGGCAGCCCGTTTGTCCAGCGCGAGATCATGAAAACCTATTTTAAGGGCCGTAAAGAGGGTGATCCAGGCATCAATGCGGCCGATTTTTTAAAATCCATGGCCCACACCACGGCCGTTAATATCACAAAAATGTTCGGCATATCAGGCCGGGTCATCAGTCCCTGTACAGCATGCACCACCAGTAGCCAGTCCATTGGTTTCGGATACGAAACCATCCGCTTCGGCATGCAGGAGGCCATGGTGTGCGGCGGTGCCGACGAGTATGACACCTCAACCGTGGCTGTTTTTGATAATCTTCGGGCCTGTTCCACCCGGTTCAACGACACCCCCCACCTCACTCCGCGTCCCTTTGACAGCCTGCGCGACGGTCTGGTGGTTGGAGAAGGCGCCGGCGCCCTTGTGCTGGAGTCCCTGGATCACGCGAAACGTCGCGGCGCAACCATTCTGGGTGAAGTTGTGGGGTTTGCCTCCAACAACAACGGGGGGGACATGATTCTGCCCAACCTGGGTGGGATCACCCAGACGCTGACCCTGGCCCTGGCTGATGCGCAAATCGCCGGCCGGGATGTGGATTTCATCAGCGCCCATGCCACAGCCACCCGCCAGGGTGACACCATTGAGGCAAAAGCCATCCATAATGTGTATGGAGAAAAAACCCGGGTGACGGCCCTGAAAAGCTACATGGGCCATACCATTGCCGCCTGCGGGGCCATTGAGACCATCATTACCCTGATGATGATGAAGCACGGATTTATCCCGGCCACCCTCAATCTTGACACCGTGGATGAATCCTGTGCCATGATCAACCATACAAGGCAGTTGCTGGAGGAGAAGATCCATACGGCGTCGGTTCAGAACTTTGCCTTTGGCGGGGTGAATACTGCCTTAATATTGAGAAAATTCAACTGATGAACCCTCAATCTTCAAACGCCGTGAATGCAACGGAAACCAGGGGGTTCACTTTTTTCTCTTTTACCCGGGATCTGATCATTACGCTGCTGCTCTGGGGCTATTTTATTTTTGGATTTCTTCTGCTTTTCTCCCCGTTTTACCTGATCGTCTTTTTTTGCCCGCCCATGCGTGAATCGGCTATCCAATGTCTTAATTCTCTGTTTTACAGAGGTTTTTTTCTTCTGGTGCGTATGCTTATGCCGGGCGTTGGCCTGCATATTGCCCCGGAGGTCAAAAATCTTGAAAACTGCATCATTGTGGCCAACCATGTCTCCTATCTGGATCCGTTGATGATGATCGCTTTGTTCAGGCGTCATAAAACCATTGTCAAGAGCACCTTTTTCAAGGTGCCGGTGTTTGGCTGGGTATTAAGGGCGGCAGGGTATATCCCGTCCATGCCCACGGGGCGGCTGTCCAGCCTGATGGTGCGGCAGACCACAAACCTTGCCTCCTTTCTTGAAAAGGGCGGCACTCTTTTTGTGTTTCCCGAAGGCACCCGGAACCGCAACTCCGGAGAGGGGAATCTGGCATTTCACAGCGGTGTGTTTAAAATGGCAAGGCTTTGCAGAGTACCCATAAGTGTGCTGGTAATTCGCAATACCGACAAACTGTTTACACCCGGGCGGTTTTTATTTCATACCGGTTTTTCCGGGAGCATCAGCGTTGAACTTGCCGGTACGATTCAGCCGGATTATGATAAAGAAAAGGTTTCTACAGCAGGGCTCATGGAACAGGCCGCAAGGATTTTAAGTAAAAAACAAAGGACATCTCCTTGGGATCATCACACAGACAGGCCGTAATTTTGGGATATGACGCGGTTTGCGCCCTGGGAACGCGGTTTCCTGATGCCTGGGAAAAGGCGCTGAGAGGAGACAGCGGTATTGGTCCGCTGACCCGGTTTCCCATGGATGACAACTTTCCGGTGCGTATTGCAGGCGAAGTGGAGAGTATCGACGATCTGGACTATCCTTTTCTAAAACCCAGGGAACGCGCCAAGTGGACGTCGCCCATTTTCAAGCATGCCATGCTGACCACATCCCGGGCCATTGAGCGAAGCGGGATTGAGATCACCCCTGACATTGCCCCCAGAACCGCCATCACCTACAGTTCCGCCCTGGGCGGGTTGGATGCCGCGCTGGAGGCGGACCGAAGACTGGTGAAGGAGAACCGGCTGCCCAAGCCCTTTACCAATCCCAATGCCTGCATCAATATNNTGCATCAACATGGTGGGCGGCAAGGTTTCCATGCTCACCGGCGCCACCGGCCCCATCACCGCAACCATCTCGGCCTGTGCCACAGGGTCCACCTCCATGATCATCGGTGCCATGTTCATTGAGCAGGGCCTGTGCGATGTGGCCATCTGCGGTGCGGTCGATTTTGCCCTTGTGCCTGCCATTATTGCCGGGTTTGCTACCATGAACGGTACCTTTTATCCAAAGCCCGGGGAAAATGTCCCGGCCCAGGCGGCGAGCCGTCCTTTTTCCCGGAACAGACGGGGATTCGTGGTCTCCGAAGGTGCCGGCGCCGTGATCCTGGCTGCCCGGGAGTTTGCCCAAAGCTGGGGCTTGAGGTATCAGGTGGCCCTTGCCGGGTGGGGCATGACCTCGGATGCCCACCATGTGGTGGCCCCCCACCTGCCTACGGTAACACGGTGCATGGAGTTAAGCCTTGCTCATGCCGGGATTGCTCCCAGTGCGGTTTCCAGTATCAATGCCCACGCCACCTCGACCCAGGTGGGAGACAAGGTGGAGTATGATGCGCTTTGTGCCGTATTCGGCAAAAAGATTCCGCCGGTGACAGCCAATAAATCCATGATGGGCCACGCCATGGGCGCATCCAGCGCCATTGAGACCATTTTTGGCGTCCAGGGGATGATTGACGGGAAAATCCCTCCCACCATTAATTATGACCCTGATCCTGACATGGCGTTTGACTGTGTGAGAGACAATGCAAGATGCCTGGACCAGGCGTATGTGTTGAAAAATGCATTTGGATTTGGAGGCTGCAATGCCTGCATTGTACTGCAAAAATGCTGAAAGAATAGAGATAAGACCATGAAAGCACCAATGAACAGGCGGGTTTTTGTCCTGGGGTACGGGGCGGCCACCCCGTTGGGGGCAACCTTTGATCTGACCTTTGAAAATGCTGTGGCCGGTAAAGCAGGGTTTAGAAGGATTACCCGGTGTGAGGTGAAAACCCTGAGCAATGTGGTCGGAGAAATCCCGGATTGGGATCCGGTGGCAAGCGGGATGTTTGAAAAAAAAGAGGCCCATAACTGGAATGCGGCGTTTGTGCTGTTGACCGTGGCCGTGTGCCGGGAGGCGCTATCTCATGCAGGTCTTGTCATGGAACCCGATATCGGCCGGCGGACCGCCTGTCTGATCGGCTCCGCCCTGAACGGTATGGATGCCTTCAGGATTGCCTCGGAGAAATATGCCAATGCAGGTCCTTTGCGGGTCAGCCCCTATCTTTTGCCCAACCTGTGCGGAAATATGCCGGCAAGCAAGGCCGGTATTGATTTAGGCTTTACAGGGCCGTTGTTCTCCCCCCAGGGGGCGTGTGCCTCGGGCAACCATGCCATCGGCATGGGGGCCAGGATGATCCGGGACGGTGATGTGGACGTTGTGCTGGCAGGCGGCGTGGACACGCCTCTGGTACCGGAAATCATTCAGGGTTTTGCCAATATGGGGGCCACCATAAAAATCACTCCCGAGGACCGGGCCTATGATGACCCCGGCCAGGCCAGCCGTCCGTTCAGCTGCGACCGCAAGGGCATGGTGCTCTCCGAAGGGTGTGGCGTGCTGGTGCTGGCCGCAGAAGAGGTCGCAAAAGCCCACGGTCTTAAACTCCGGGCCGAAGTGGCCGGTGTGGGCTGGACCTCGGATGCTTTTCATTTTACCAGTCCCAATGTTGAGACCATTGTCCGGGCCATGCACCAGGCCATTGAGGATGCGCAAATTGCACCCCAAGATATCCAGTACATCAATGCCCACGGCACCTCCACGTTTAAGGGGGACCTGTCAGAGGCTGACTGTTTAAGGCAGGTATTCGGGCACCATTTAGGGCAGATTCCCGTATCATCCAACAAGTCCCAGATCGGTCACACCCTGGGGGCGGCAGCCGCCATTGAGGCTGCATTGAGCATTGAAGCCATGCAGATGGGGATGGTGCTTCCCACCATCAACCATTGTCCGACCCCTGATTTTGACGATCTGGATGTTGTGCCGGATACCTTCAGGGCTCACCCGCACTCTTTCCTTTTGTCCAATGCCTACGGGTTTGGCGGAACCAATTGCTGCATCGTATTCAAAGGGGTATAAGAGTATGAAACCCAAACCGTTTAAACCTGAAATTACAGATGAAAATACGCCCTATGTAAAGGATCTGACCACAGGTCTTTTCTGGCACAGAACCAGTCATAGAACCCTTTATGCAGACACGGACCGCTCCCGGGTGGTTTACCATGCCAATTATTTAAAGTTCTTTGAGCAGGGCAGGGCCGCTTTAATGCGGGATATCGCCTACCCCTACCGGGAGATTGAAGAGAGCGGGTTTGTCTATCCCATCATTGAGACCAAGCTGAACTATTTTGCGCCGCTGTTTTATGATGACCTGATGTGGATCCATACCCGGCCTGCCGGCTTGGAACGGGTTAAGCTTCAGTTTGATTATGTGATCACAAGCCATACCTATGACCAGATGATCTGCAAGGGCTATACCCGTCATTGCGCCACCAATGCCCAGGGCATACCCGTTGGCGTGGATGAGAAAACAGTCCGGGTATGGACACAGTTTCCGAAATCCTAAGTACCGAACCTCTCAATGAGTGACTCCATGGTGACTCTTGTCAGCCAGCGAAGGAAAATCAGGGAGTATTCGGCCCCGGAAAGGACCATGCCGGCCATGAAAACCAGGTGGGAAAGACCATAAAATGCGGGACCGCCGATAACGGCGAACCAGGGATTTCCTGTTTTCAGAGAGATAATGCCCATCAGACCGACCATGGGCCAGCCTAAAACATAACTGAAGGCAATGGCAGAGACACCGCCCAGTACTCTAAAAGAGGGCTTTTCACGAAAAGCACTTAAATCTGCTTTGTCTTCAATGGCATTGCGGACAAAAGGGGTGTTGGAAATTTTATTGAGCAGGGTCACCATGACCGATTTATACCCGATAATTGGGGTTACGGTAAAATTAAATTTTTTACTTTGATCTAAATTATCCACACAAGGAGGAAATACGTGGATGCCAAAGCCAGGATAAATGGGTGCCGGGAAACTCTGGAGCGCCGTTTTGCCGTGGTGATCCCTGTGTATAACCATGGCGTAAAAGTCAAAGCGGTGGTGCTTGAGGCGGTGAAGCTTGGATTCCCGGTTATTGTTGTGGATGACGGCTCCACGGACATCACCCCGAAACGGCTTCAAGGGATCCCGGGAATCCGTGTGATTACCCATGAACACAATCTTGGCAAGGGCGCCGCCCTGATGACCGGATTCCGGGTTGCGGCTGAAATGGCTGAGTTTGCCATAACCATGGATGCTGACGGCCAGCATTTTCCCAAGGATGCCCTGGCCATGATTGCTGCAGTCCCAAAGGGAAAAAAAGCATTGATCATTGGGTATCGAAAACAGATGGAGAATGCGTCTGTCCCATGGACAAGCCGTATGGGCAGACGGTTTTCAAACCTGTGGATCACGGCATCGGGCGGTCCCGGGATCCGGGATTCCCAGAGTGGGTTCCGCATCTACCCGCTGTCGGAAACCCTGAACCTGAAAACCCGATCCAGGCGATATCAATTTGAAGTGGAGGTGCTGGTTAAGGCCCACAGAAATAAAATTGCCGTTATTGAAGTGCCCATCCGTGTCGCATATCCTGCGGACAGGGTGTCCCATTTTCATCCCTTTATTGATTTTTTACGCAACAGTGCCACATTCAGCCGGTTGGTCTTCCGGCGTATCATTGGTTTGGTTTAGAGGGGTCTTTTTTGTGAAGGCTTTGACCTATAAAGTGCTCATTGTATTATCACGCTGGTTGGGTCCCTGGATTTTTACTCTGGTCTCCCGGATCATTGCGGCGGGTTATTTTTTCATTTTTCCGGGCAGGGCTGGGGTGAGTGCCGGGTTTTACAGCGCTCTTTTTCCCGGCAAAGGCCGTCTGTTTCATTGGCAATGCGTCTGGCGCCAATACCAGAATTTTACCACTGTCTTTATGGACCGCATCAGGCCCGGAGAGCAGGACAATATCCGTTTTACCTCCACGGGCTGGCAGGGGTTTGAAGAAGCACTGGACAATGGGCGCGGCGCTATAGTCCTCATGTCACACATGGGCAATTGGGATGTGGCCGCAAGCCTTATGGCAAAAAAGCGAAAGGATCTCAAGCTGCTCCTTTATATGGGGTCCAAGGCCAAAGAACAGATTGAATCTGTCCAGAAACAGGAACTCAATGACAAAGGCATCCGCATTGTTGCTGTTGAACCCTCCGGGGGCTCTCCCCTTGATGTTGTAGAGGGTATCCGTTTTCTAAAATCCGGCGGGGTGGTCTCTTTGACCGGGGATAAGCTGTGGCACCCGGATCAAAGATCGGTCAGTGTTCCATTTTTAGGAAAAACCGCACGGATTCCTGAGTTCCCCCATGTCTTTGCCCTGGTCTCCAAAGCCCCTTTGTTTGTTTTTTTTACCTTTCGCACCGCTCCCGGCACCTATGGGTTTATCTTATCCGATCCCATCCGTATTGCCTGCCCATCACGGGAAGAACGCAGTTGTGCTGTTGCGGAATCGGCCCGGGTTTATGCCGGCATGCTGGAAAAGACCCTGCGTGAACATCCCTATGAATGGTACCATTTTGATCCGTTTCTTGTGGATCATAGTGGGCAGTACCATCAGGGCAATGTAAAAATAAAAATTCAGTAAATTCTCTCCGGGAGAGCGGCAGGGATAGAAACCAACCTTATTCTTACGTCATTTATAGGCGTGAGCCTTAGAACGGACCAACAAAGATATTGCTATAAATAACATTGAATATATGCAGTAGGTTGAAAGTATAGCCGATACTCCCAAGGGTTTAACCGTCATGAGTGACAAGCCGACAATGGCTTGGAAAATTCCATATCCTACTGAAACAATCCAATGAGGGGTTCCCATTTCATTAACCAGTAATTGATATAAATGTCGTCGATGAGCAATAATAAGAGACTCTCTATCTTTTATGCGGATCACCATCGTAGATATCTCATCAATATAAAATGGAAATATAAATCCAGCCATAATTAAAAAATCCATTGCGGAATTGGCCAGTACAATGGTCAAACAGGAAAAAACAAACCCTATTAAAATGCTGCCGACATCTCCTAAAAAGACTTTTGCCCTTGGAAAATTAAAAAAAAGAAACCCGATGCAAGAAGCGCAGATACAAACACAAAAGGTAATATAATTGGGGGCCGCATGGATACGTATGCCGTAATTTGCCAGCAAAAGAAAACCAATAAGAGCCGTTATTCCCGCAATTCCATCAATTCCGTCCATAAAATTGTAAAAATTTGAAGTACCTACAATAAATAGGAGGGCCATAGGAATACTCAGCAAATAAAAACCGCCCCCAATTTTTATGGTTTCAGATAAAAATAAAAGAAAGTATATGCCGCAACCAAAATGAACAAATAACCGCTGTTTTACAGTGAGTTTGTAGCGATCTCCACCCCATAGGCTTGCAAGGGAAATCCCCAGGGCTGGTAGCCATAAAAAATGAGTTATTTTTAGAAAAAATGACGCAATCATAATCGCGAAAAGAAGGCCGATGCCGCCTCCTTTACAGACTTTTTTGTTATGGGAACTTCTTTCGTTCGGAAGATCCGTCATGCCGATTTGTTCCCCAAGCCGGATAAGCGTCCACGCGCCTGCAATGCCTAAAAAAAAGCATAAAAATAGTAATATAATTTCTTTCATTCGTGTTTTTTTTGCAATATGTTTGCTATTGTGTATTTGGGCTTGAATCCTGATTCCAACATGCGTTGATTGTTGATTACTATGTCCCGGACAAGTTTATGGTGGCAGGAAGAGATGAATTGTTTTTTAGTGGGAAAACAAAACTGTGCTATTTGGCTTGCTATATTAATTGATTGTAATGGGATTGTAAACACGGGCTTTTTGTGACCAGTTGGTTCGAAGTTCATAAGGCGGATCATCTCATTAAAAGAGCAGGGTTCAGGATCAGAGATATTCATAATACTGCAGGTACGCGTTGCATTGTCAACCGAAATACGGTATTGGATAAAATCAACCAAGTTTTTTCGCGCAAGAACAGAAAGTTTTTGTTGGCCCGAGCCATATTTAAAATAAAACAATTTTCCAGGTGCACAGATCCGTTTTTCTAAATTTATGCGCAGGTCAGTTTCATAAACCGGAGCTAATCTGAGAATATCCAGTTTTCTGATAGATCCGGTTTCAAATAAGGCGTTAAGTCTGATTTCCGCTTTCAGTTTGCTTTTTGCATACGCACTGGTCGGATTGCATTGATCGGTTTCATCAACATTAATATCGCCATTTTCACCATATACACAGATTGAAGACAAAAAAATAAAATAAAGGTTTGGATTGGTTTTTCCGCCGATTTGGGCAAGATTCACTGCGGCATGATAATTAATTTTGTCATACAAGGTATCCGGCAGGGGACGAAACATCTTTTGGTGAGCAATTCCTGCACAGTGAACAATCACATCCGGTTGCTTGTCATGACAGATCTTATCCAGCGTTGTTGTATCTGAAATATCGGCTTTGATGTATTCAAAATTTTTTACGCCCTTGTGCGCCTGGTTTTCCGAGCGGCCGGTGCCAATAACTTGATAACCATATCGGCATAAATTCTTTGAGATCATCCAGCCAAGAAAACCTGTTGCCCCTGTAACAAGTACGGTTTTTATCGCGGAACCGCTATATCTGTTTTGCATAATTTTAAAGTCAGAATCCTTAAAAAAAACTACATCCTTAAAACATGTTTTAAAACTTAATATTATATGCTAAAAGACGCCAATATTTATAAATAGTTAAGATGGTAATATGGATTATTGTCAGCGTTTTTTCAATGATTAATCCTCCTTTCAAGTCAGGAATGAAATTATTTAATGGATAAAATACAAATCAACGGAGGCCGGCAGCTAAAAGGTGAGGTCTTGATCAGCGGCGCCAAAAATGCTGCGCTTCCACTTATTGCATCAAGTATTCTCGTGGATGGGGTCTCCACGTTTGAAAATGTACCCCGGCTAATGGACATCTCCTCAATACAGATGCTTCTTGAAGATCTTGGGGCGTTATGTGAGTTTGAGGGTCATACATTTACTGTTAATGCGTCCGGAATCGATAAAATAGAGGCTGAGTATGAACTGGTCAGAAAGATGCGAGCCTCTATTCTGGTATTAGGCCCACTTGTGGCAAGGTTCGGCCGGGCCAAGGTTTCCATGCCCGGAGGGTGTGCCATTGGCGCCCGTCCTGTGAATATGCATCTTTCCGGTCTTGAGGCGTTAGGTGCCACCATCTCAATTGCCGGCGGATACATTGAAGCAACGGCTAAAGGGGGGCTTACCGGAAATGAAATCTATTTTGACATCCCCACGGTGACCGGTACGGAAAATCTTATGATGGCCGCCGTTTTAGCCAAGGGACAAACCAAACTGAGGAATGCGGCAAGGGAGCCTGAAATTGTATGTCTGGCAGACGCATTAAATCGGATGGGGGCAAACATCACTGGTGCCGGTACCCCCATTATCACCATTGAAGGGGTCAGCGGCCTTCATGGTGCGAACTGTCGTGTAATACCGGACCGGATCGAAACCGGCACTTTTATGGTGGCTGCCGCAGCGACTATGGGAGATGTGCTTATCCGAGACTGTATACCTGATCATTTAGGCGGCGTTATCAATAAACTTAGGGCCACAGGGGCAATTGTTGACGCCTTTGAGGACAGCATACATATTAAAGGCAGTGAAATTATCAAAAATATTGACATAAAAACCCTGCCTTACCCGGGATTTCCCACTGATATGCAGGCCCAGTTCATGGCGCTGATGACTATTGGCAAGGGGAACAGCGTGATTCATGAATCCATTTTTGAAAACCGATTTATCCACGCAAACGAACTGCTGCGCATGGGTGCCGATATTAAAATTTCCGGCGGGAATATCGCCAACGTCCGGGGCGTGTCTCATCTTCAGGGTGCGCCTGTAATGGCATCGGACCTTCGTGCCAGTGCCTCCCTTGTGATTGCAGCCTTAATTGCCCAAGGAACCACTGTTATCAGTCGTGTTTATCATATGGACCGGGGTTATGAGACCATTGAAAAGAAATTTGAAGGTCTGGGCGCAGATATTAAAAGAATTTCATCCTGACAACTCCCATCCAAGGAGGGCATAAGTGGACATAAGGCATAAGCTAACCCTTGCGCCAATGCTCTTTATTTTCCTCTCCTTTGCAACCGGTGCCATAGCAGGTAGTTGGGCACCGGTTGCACCCTGGATATATTTTATTACGGTGTGTCTGCCTGCCGCAACTATCTTTATTCTTTTCAAGCCTGATAAATTTATTTTTCTATCATGCCTTGTAGTTTTTAGCTTGACTGCATTGCGCATGGCAGGCATCTGCGCTCCAGATTATTCTGATCAACATGTCATCAGGTTTTGCAATGGTGAAACTTACCGGATTTCAGGTATAATTAATTCTCTTCCTAAAACAGATCCAAATAAAACCAGATACACCATAAATTGTACCAACATCGGTGGGGATACCGCTGTTGGAAAATTGATTTTAACCATATATCATGATCCTTTAAAACAACCTGTATCATCCTTGCGCTTTGGGGAACATATTGTCGTTAAGTCAAAAATTAGAGCCATACGAAATTTTTCCAACCCCGGGGGGTATGATCATCAATTTCGGATGCGTCTTGAAGGTATCACCGGCAGCATTTACGCAAATTCGGACACCATTTTACATACAGGCAGGGTTGACGGCAGTTCATTTGCCCGGGGCATGCGATTTCTGCAAAGGACCCGGGAACGCTTTTCCAGCAATGTTGCAAAAGCCGTCCAAAACACAGATGAGAGGCAGCCTGATTTTTTCTCCAACCAGGCCGGGGCTGTGCTTACAGCACTGGTTACAGGGCAAAAAGAGATGATTCATGAAAAAACCCGTGATAATTTTTCCAAAGCAGGTCTTTCTCATATTTTAGCTGTCTCGGGTTTGCACATGTCTCTTGTCGGAGTTGGTTTTTTTTCTGTTTTTATATTTATATTAAATCAGCACTCGTCTCTTGTCATAACAGGCCAGGCAAAAAAAGCAGCAGGCATTCTCACGCTCTTGCCTTTGACGGCCTATGCTTTTTTTGCCGGGTTCTCACCATCGACCCAAAGAGCGTTGATCATGACAGCGGTCTTTTTAACCTCTTTTCTCATTGAAAAGGAAAAAGATTCTTTAAACACCCTTTACTTTGCCGCAAGTCTAATTCTTTTTATTGATCCCGGGGCCTTGTTTTCCATCTCTTTTCAGCTCTCATTTGTTTGTGTTTTTTTTATTATCTCGGGCTTTATGTTCCTTGGACGGACTTTGGTCATACCCGAGAATAAATGGATTAAAAGAATTTGTTCAATGATTTTGACAACCGTGTTTGCAGGAATCGGCGCAGCCCCTGTGACAGCGTTTTATTTTAATATATTTCCCACGGTCCAGGTGGGGACCAACTTTGTCATGATTCCTGTCATCGGTTTTTTAGGGCTTCCCCTGGGATTGGCAGGCCTGATGTTTATGGATTTTTTGCCTGGCCTCTCCCACCTTTTTTTAACTTTAGATATCCACATTCTTTCATATTGTCTTCAGGGTATTCATTGGATTGCCGGTTTCGACTGGACCTGGGCCAGGGTCATCACACCACGGCCAATTGAAATTATAATATATTATGCACTGATACTTTGCCTTGGATTTGCAATCATGGAAAAGAACAAGGGTGCCATATACCTGACCTTTCTTCTGACTGCGGCCGGTATGGTATCGACAGGCCAGGGGATGTTGAAAAGATTTTATCCGGGAAAACTTGTGGTGCACACCCTGGATGTCGGGCAGGGGAATGCCTCTGTTATCATTACGCCTGACGGAAAAACCCTGCTCATTGATGCCGGCGGATTTGGCTCAGGTTCCAGTTTTGACACCGGCCGGTATATTGTGGGCCCCTTTTTATGGAAGAACTGGATTTTATCTCTTGATGCCGTTATTCTGACACATCCGGACAGTGATCACATGAATGGCCTTTGTTTTATTTTTGAAAACTTTGGGGTCAGACAATGGATAAACAATCATGAGATGGTCTCATCTGTTTTTTTTAAAAATCTGATGGATATCGCTGAAAAAAAAGATATTAAAATTCATGTCCCAGGTCCTAACCCCTGGCGGTTTTCGTGGGATCAGGTTAAAATAAGTATTCTTGGGGGAAAAAGTCTGCAGTTATCTGATAACGTTAATAACAACAGTCTTGTTACCCGACTTGATTTTTTATCCTTTTCCATGCTCTTTCCAGGCGATATTGAAGAAAAAAGAGAAAGGGAACTTGTACATGCAGAAAATTTTAGTCTTAAATCAGATATTCTTATGTCCCCCCACCATGGCAGTTGTTCCAGTTCAAGTGAACTTTTTCTTGATCAAGTCAGCCCGTCAGGAGTTATAATATCATGCGGTTATATGAACAGACATAAGTTCCCCTGCCGGAGGGTTTTCCAGCGGTATCTGCAAAACAGGATCTCAATTTTTCGAACGGATCTGATGGGCGCTGTTACACTGCAGTCTGATGGTATTGGTTATACAATTAAAACCCATAGGAAATTTTAACGCGTGTACTATATTTATTTTTCTTTTATTTTTATTTTATCCGGTCTGATGTTCTTAGAATGCAAGCGTCAAAGCCTTCCTAAATGGTGGGCTGCCATTGTCTTTGCAGCGCCTGTAACCACCCCGTATTTCATATTTAAATCCGGAAAAGGTAATCGTTTGATTTTGTTTTTGATTTTCATAGTCTGCTTCTCCATTGTAACTGTCGGCGAAATTTTTATCTATTCCAGAATGAAGGCAACATATAAATATGATTCCTTGCCGCCTGTTACCCGGCAGCTTATCCGTTACAGTGAAATCCTCCAACAGACTACCCAGAACCTGGACAACGCTTTAATTGAACTTGAGCAGCAGTCCAAGGTTCAGTCAAACCTAGATAAACTTGAGCAGACCATTGTATTTATAGGTCAACTTCGCCAGATCATGCTTGATAATCAGGCCGCAATTAAGCAAATGGTTGAATTTGTGGGGAGTTATAGGGATTTCTTCACCCAAAAGGATCTGCAATGGGTGTATGAAATCAAAAGATTTTACAACAACCGCATCGTGATTGCGCACCTTGAAAGCCTTGAAAACTATCTGGATAATTTTGAAACCCTGCTGCGCTTCTGTTACCGGAATTTTGACGCCATAACCAAGGCGGAAAGTACAATCCATCTAAAAAATTATGATGAATATTATCTGCGTTACCGCAGGGCTGTTGACTCCCACAATCGGTTTAACGTCAAACGCATTGAATTCCAGAATGACTTTATAAAAAGACACCCTGAAACCAAGGCCTATCTGCCGACCGAACGTCAGACAAAAGCTTTCCGGCTCTGGGAATAGGGGGATGTTCCCAAATATTTCAGGAAAGGCACCACCACCGTGTTCTTGTTGCCTCCGGACAGATCATAGGTAATATTGACAATCGGAACCCCGACGTTTTTTTCAATCTGTGAGGCCATGGCCTCGGTGAGAAGACCCGGACAGCAAAATGTCGGGTTGACGGCAACCAGAAGGGCTATATCCGGATGTTCATTGACAATATAGTGGATCTTGAGCAAGTTATCCATGGACTCTCCGGTATGTTCCGGCAGCATGCCGTAGGTTTCAAGGATATGTTCATAGGATGCGTTTACCTTGAGTTCCGTTTCATTGAAAAACGGCGCAAAAAATGGATAATATTTTTTTTCCATTGTTTTTACGGCTGTTAGAAGCGCTTTGTTTGAAATCAGGCTTAAGTATTTGCCTTCCTTGAACCATTTTTTGAAATAGGCATTGGCGATGATCTGAAGATACTGATAATAAGGCGTGGTTACCACTTCTCCGCCATTGTCCTCAATGAACTGGATCAGATTCTGGTTCATTATCCGGTTGTCCCTGACATACAGATCCCCGAAGATTCCCACCTTGGGCCGTGTTTCTTTTTTTACCGGGATCTGTTCAAAGACAGACATAATCTCCTTAAGGGCTTTTTCCTTTGATCCGCCCGTGAGAAATGCCGTGCCCATGATGGCACCTGCAGTGTGCAACGCCTCATTGGTCTGTCCCTTGTTTATTTCATATGGACGAATCTTGCAGCCGATGCTCCTGAAAAGTCCGCCAAACATATATGCAAAATAGGTGTTGGTGGACGCCTTAAACCCCAAATCAAAAAGAGAGAGATCCCCTAAATAGACCCTGGCTTTTTCAAAACCTTTTCCATGGCGAGTCAAAATTTTTTGGATATGGTACGGGTACATTTTTATATTGCAGGCTATATCGGACTGATTAAGCCATAAAACCGTGTTTTCGGGGGAGAGCCCGTTTTTTTCAACGGTATGGATAAATCCCGCTGCCACGGCATTTAAGGGCAGGCACTGTCCGGTATTTGTTAAAAGGGCTTTTTTAAGGGTCTCCTGGTTCTCTTCCATCAATATGGCGTTGTACCCCTCATTTTTAATGATATTGACAATGAGGTGACCAGAGATGGCATCCCAGTTGGGGAAAATGACCGTTTTCTCTTCAATACTTTTATCAAATTTCGGTGTAAATAAAGACGCATCAGTGGTTTGAGGCGCCTGATCCTGCCGCCTGTGATTTTCAAACGCCCTGACAGCCGCTTCAATACGGGTTTCATATCCCACACTGGAGTCATGTTCATCCAGTTCCAGCACCAGATAGGGTTTGTTTACCGATCCCATGATCTCTTTAAAGTAATCCACGGCAAAAGCATCCGGCGCACATCTGAAAGATGAAATGTAGACCGGATACAGATTGGGGGTTGTGGCGGCAACATATGCTGCTTGTAAATTTTTCGCCGCATGTTTCCAGTGGATTTGCTTAAGCAAGGGTTCAATGGGTGAATAATCAATGCCTTCCAGATCAATCATGTCATTGAAAAATGTTTTAATGCCTAAATTGGCAAAAATGCCTGGAATATTATTGTTCATGGAAGAGGATAAAACCGTATACGGGCGACCGAGTAGCAGCACGTCGGCTCGGCCGGTCGATCCCTGGGACCGCCACAGTCCGGCAAGTGCTCGCTCCATGTTTTTTTGGGCAGATAACGCCCGATCCCAGGCAGATGATATGTCAAAAAAGGAGATATTTGCCCCGATTTTCTTAAATGTGTCATATAGCTGCATTTTTGTATGAAAGTTTGTATACAGATATCTGACTATGGGAGACAGTATTTTTCCCTCATTTGTCAGGGCGCTCAGTACTGCCGGTGCAAACTGGGTATAGTAACAGTGGTGACGACGCAATCCTTTTTCATTGGTTTTGTCTTCAAAATAAAAGGGCAGAAAAATATAATCACATTTATCCTCAAGAAAACGTATATGTCCGTGCAGCGCAAGAACAGGTGCGCAGAATTCGGCCCCGGCAATCTGTTTGCCTTGTTTGACAGGGTCGGTGCACTTGCAGCTGGTCACCACAGACAATCCAATTTCCTTGAAAAAAATCTGCCAGAAATCAAGATCATGGGTCATGTGAAGGGCATTGGGAAGGCCTATGGTTATTTTTTTCCCATTATTTTTTAATACGCCTTGTTCGGGAAGGGTCCTGTGCCGGACCTCTTTTCTAAGCCCTAAAAGATCATAAAGACCTGACGGGTTAACCCGTTTTTTTGTATGGTAATCCCTGCCGCACAGAAATCCATAGGCAAGGGCCTCTCCTTCTACTTCGGCAATGGTGATCTTGCAATGGTTGGTGCAAAGTCGGCAAACCTCCTGACGTACTGGAATGCTTTCTTTCCATAGGTGAAAACCCCTAAAGCCAGATTCAGGCAGCTCGCCTTTTTCCTTCATCTGCCTGGCCATCAGGGCGATGCCAAGGGCACCGGTGAGGTGGCAGTACCGGGATACATGGATCGGTTTATTCAATTTTTGCTCAAAGGCTGCCACAAGGGTCCGGTTTCTGGCAGTGGCCCCCTGGAACACGACCCGGTCACCGATTTGAGCAATATTGGCGACCTTGGTCAGGTAATTGTCGCGTACCGAGTGCAGCACCGATGCCAAAATTTCGTTTTTCCCATACCCCTCGGCAAAAAAATAATTGATATCCCTTTCCATGAAAACAGTGCACCGGTCACTGGATACCGGTGCCGCAATGCCCTGTGCTCTCTGGGAGTACTCGGATAGCGGGCAGTTAAGGCGCATGGCCTGTTCTTCAATAAAGCTGCCGGTACCTGCGGCACATACCGCATTCATGACCGATGAAGTGACCTGGCCGTTTTTAACGATGGTAAATTTGGCGTCTTGGCCTCCGATTTCAATGATGGTATCCACATCCGGGTGAAGATTCACGGCTGCGGTGGCGTGGGCCGTGATCTCATCGGGTTCTAAGTCCGCACCAATGATTTTACCGGAAATGCGTCGGCCGGAACCTGTGGTTCCGCACCCCTGGATTTTGAACACCACCTTTTTTTCAGCCATGAGATGGTCACAGGCTTTAAATATGCGCTGGAGAGCTTCCACCGGCCTTGACGCGGTCTGGGTGTAAAATCCGGCTATAGGCTCACCATCCTGGTCAATAATAATACTTTTCGTGCTTGTGGAACCTACATCAAGCCCTAAAAAACCTTTAATCGAAGATCCATTATCAATGGGTTTGAAAATTTCAATTTCAACGGATTCAAAATCAAGGGTTTCAACGGACGAAAAGTCAGGATAATCAGACAGGGTAAGCTCAAGCGCCGGATTAAGCATGCCTTTTATTTTTTTTCGGTCCAGGAAAAACTTGTTGATATCATTCAAGGACTTGGCAGGTACATGGGTATTTATCATTTCATCAGCAAGACATAGCGCTGCGCCCATGGCCCCATAAAACAGGGCATGTTCTCCGTTGACAAGGGGTTTACCGATAATGGATTCAAGATGCTTTTTAACGGCATTGTTTTTGGAAACACCGCCGCAGAATATAATATCTTTTTCCGGGATATTCTGCTTGAACAAGCTGTCGGCAATGTTCCTGGCAAGCCCGTAGCACAGTCCGTCACAGATCTGTTTAAGATCATAGCCCTGCTGTTGGGCATGGATCAGATCTGTCTTTGCAAACACCGCACACCGGGTGGCGATGTCCGGCCGCCGACCGCAGTTTTCAAGGGCCATGGATGAAATTTTTTCCGATCCCGGCAGGTGAATTCGTCCGGCCTGCTGGTCCAGGAATGCACCGGTACCTGCTGCACACCCTGAATTCTGCCGCTGGCCCCTGTAATTGCCGTGGCCGTCAAACAGGCTTAGGAAAAATTTTTCCCCGCCCACATGCAGAATAGCGCTGAAATCTTTATGGATGTGACGTGCGCTGCGTATGACAGCCACCTGTTCGTCAACACAGAGCGCTGCATTGACATCTGTGGGCGTGGATGCGGTTTTAGCCACATGGGTCACCGATGAAAGGACCTTATGGCTCAGCATTTTTGTCAGACATGCCCTGACATCGCCATGATGGTATTCAGATGCTTTATGCAAAAGATTGCCGTTTATATCAATAATTGCAAGATGAACGGATACGGATCCGGCATCAATGCCAAGGATCTTGGCAGGTTTATCCATGCTTTAATATGCTCCCTTACTTCGTTTTAGCTATACTAATACGTATTAGAATAGTGAGTAGGTGTCAATTTTTTTTATCAGGGTTGATTGATTCCAAATCAGATTTGTCAAGTATGGGGCAGCTTCAAACCGCTTGTTTTTTGAAAAAAGAACGCTTATAAGGTATGGACTATGTTCAAACAGCGTATTGAAAAATTAGGCTCCGCCTGCATTGACGGCATCCGGTCCATTGGTCGAATATCAATCTTTTTTTTCCAGGGTATCTGCCGGAATTTTGTGCCTTTTGTTCAGATTTCAAAAATCATGGAACAGGTGTGGTTTATTGGGGCTAAATCGATGTTTGTCATTGTGTTGACGGCAATATTTACCGGCATGGTTCTAGGTCTTCAAGGGTATTACACCCTGGTGGATTTCGGTTCCGAAGCGACCCTTGGGTCAGCCGTAGCCATGACCCTTATCCGTGAGCTTGGGCCGGTACTTTCCGCTATCATGATTACGGCCCGGGCCGGATCAGCCATGGCTGCAGAAATCGGTGTCATGCGAATTTCAGAGCAGATCGACGCCCTTGAAACCATGGACATTAATCCGGTACGGTTTACCTTTTCCGCGCGTCTTTCAGCGTCCATTATCAGTTTTCCACTTTTAACCGCACTTTTTGATGTTACAGGCATATTCGGCGGATACCTTACAGGCGTTGTAATGCTGGGTGTTAACCGCTATATATACATGGATAGAGTGATCCGAAGCATTGACCTTGCAGATGTCACCGGTGGATTTGTCAAAGCCCTGGTATTTGGCGTGATTGTCTCTACCATGTGCTGCTACAAGGGTTTTTTTGCACATATTTCCGGGGACCAGGCAGGGCAGGGTGCTAAAAGTGTATCCTTGGCCACCACCGATGCGGTTGTCAATTCCTGTGTCCTTATTCTAATCTCTGATTACATCATCACCTTTTTTCTGGTTTAATCATGGGTCAGCCTTACATTGAACTGATAGATATTCATAAAAGTTTTTCAGCCAACCATGTGCTTGACGGCGTCAATCTCACCATTGAAAAGGGTCTGGTGACATGCATAATCGGTAAAAGCGGCACGGGGAAATCTGTTTTGATCAAACACATTATTGGTCTGATACATGCTGATTCCGGTCAGGTCTGCGTGGACGGTTTGCCCATGAATCAAATGGACAATAATCAAACACACCGGTTTCATAAACAAATATCCTATATGTTCCAGGATAATGCCTTGTTTGATTTTTTAACGGTGTGGGAAAATATTGCCTTGCCGTTAACCGAGAAAAAAAAGATGCCAATGGATCAGATCCGGCAGCGGGTAAAGGAAAAAATGCTGGCCCTGGAGATCAGCAAGCATGAAAACAAATATCCGGGCCAGTTGTCCGGAGGGATCAGAAAGCGTGTGGCCCTTGCCCGGGCCCTGATTACCGAGCCTGTTGCCGTGCTTTTTGACGAGCCTACGTCAGGGCTTGATCCGGTGAGAAGAAACAGCGTCCATGCCATGATTTCGACATACCAGAGAGAATTCGGCTTTACCGCTGTTATTGTCAGCCATGATATCCCGCAGATATTTACCATATCACAGCGTGTGGCCATGCTTGATCAGGGTAAAATTATTTACTTTGGAAAAAGTGACGAGATTTTTCAGACTGACAATGAGACAGTCAAGGCATTTATTTCAGGAAAAGAGACAGGAAAAGAGACCTGATAAGTGAAAAATTAAGGACAGGTTCATGAAATTAATAAATAAGGAATTGTATGTAGGCGTCTTTGTTCTTATCGGCCTTTTGTGTGCGGGTTATCTTACGGTTGTTTTGGGTGGTGTCCCGATGTTCGGCTCGAAGGGGTATACGCTGTATGGATATTTTACCTCTGTAAGCGGTTTGAAAGACGGTGCCCGCATTGAGATGGCCGGTGTTGAGATCGGCAATGTCTCTGAGATCAGGCTGGACAAAGAGCGTCTGGAGGCAAAGGTTGCCTTCAGAATCAATCAGGAACTTCAACTCAGCGAAGACAGCATTGCCTCTATTAAAACCGCAGGCATCATTGGTGAAAAATATATTTCCATTTCTCCGGGTGGATCTGATATCATGCTTGAAGATAAAGAGGAGTTTAATAATACCGAATCAACCCTGGATATTGAGTCGCTGATCAGAAAATTTATCTTTAAAGATGATAATTGAGTCATGAACAGGTAAAAACCGCAGGGGAAATATCTATGAAATCTTATTTGGTCCTTAGTATTCTGATTCTGACACTGATCTCAGGCCCTGTTGTTGCCGGTAACATAGCAGATCAAACCGGACAAATGGTATTTTCAGGCGCTGATCAGGAAGCCGGTGCAGCCGATCAAATAGATACGGCACAGGATGATGGGTTTGAAGCAGATATTTTTCAGGAAGATCAGGCAGAGCAGAGTACCCATGCCATGGTCGCAGATCCCCTTGAAGGATTTAATCGGGCTGTATTCGTTTTTAACGATAAGATTTACATGTATGGCTTAAGGCCAATAGCAAAGGGGTATGCCCGGGTAGTTCCCACCTTTGCCCGTAGAGGGGTTAAGAACTTTTTTAACAACCTGTTTTTCCCCATCCGTTTTGTCAATGATTTACTCCAGGGCAAGGGTGAAGCTGCAGGCATGGAATTCTCCGCCTTTTTCATCAACACAACCCTTGGTTTTGGCGGATTAAATGATTTTGCCCAGAAATATGTGGGCATCCGGCTTCAGGATGAAGATTTTGGCCAGACCCTTGGATCATACGGCATTGGCAACGGATTTTATCTGATGCTGCCCGTTCTTGGTCCCAGTTCTTTGAGGGATGCCGTGGGCCGGGCAGGGGACTCGTTTATCAATCCAGTCAACTATGTACAGCCCTGGGAATTGTCCTGGGGAGGACGGGGGCTTGAAACGGTGAACGGGGCATCATTTCACATCGGAGAGTATGAAGCGTTCAAAAAAGCGTCAATAGATCCTTACACAGCCATGCGTAATGCCTATGTCCAGAACCGAAACGCCCTTGTCAAAGACTTGACCGGCGCGCAAAAATTAAAGGACAGTAAAGAATAAAAGACAGTTTCAATTTTTTTTCAGGCTGAGCAGTCCCAAAAGTTCCTTAAATATATTTTGTCTGACACGGTCCTTCATGATATTTTCATAAATATTTTATAAGGCTCTATTCACTAAACCATGTGTCCCCTGTAGCCCCCCTGTAGGTTGGGTTGAGGAACGAAACCCAACAATTATCTTTTCAAATCCATCACTCATACCCAACACCTTCATCAAAATCCAAAACCACACCGGCCCCCCAGTTTTCCGGGTATTGTTCCTGTTTCACATATTGGTGAAAACTTGAATATTTCCAACATCCCGGGGCATTAACCAAGCCATGTTTAACCGGATTGTAATGAATGTATTCCACATGCCGCATAAAATCCTGCTCATCTTTGTTTTTTGTTTTCAGGGGCCGAAAACACCTTTTGCCGCCCGAACGTTACTACCGTGAAAAAATAAGTTCCTCCTGCAATCTTTGCCCGACGGTACCCCATATCTTAACCGTTTCATAATGGTTCGTTAATTTGTGTTATCCATTTTCCCATCTGCCCCGGTGCCGCCCCATGTGGTCCCAAAAGTTGGGTTGAGCGCAGCGAAACCCAACAGTTAACCAGGAGCATTCATCAAACGATCCATGTTGATATAAATTTTCAGCCCATATTCCATTCAAAAAATTTTAATGAATCAATTGTTTGTTGGGTCGTTATATCCCAGCCTTATTTCCTCCGGTTTGCATTTAATTGTTGGGTTTCGTTCCTCAACCCAACCTACGCAGCTTTTTCCGCGTTCTTCTTTTTTCTGAAGCCTGCAATTCCGACCAATAATCCTGTTCCCAACAACAATAGTGTTGCTGGTTCAGGTATAGGTGCTGCGGAGGGGCTACTATTTCCATTCGTAATTATTGAGTTCCAAAAGTCCGTGGGATCGACAAACATAGCTTCAAAAGGAAGTGCTCCTGCCTGGTAATCAAAGAGAAAACTGAAACCCTTTAACGATTCACCGGGTGCGATGTCGGAACCCAACAAAGGTGCTGGTCCAGGTACTAAAGAAAAGCTTTCACCAAAACCTGTGCCATCAATCAAATCCCAGTCTGTGGGAAGGGACAATACTGTAAAAGTTGCTTCAAAATCAAATTCGAACCAGACGTCGTATAGGTCATAGCCTGCATCTGTAACGGGGTCTGACGCATTTGTCAGCGTATAGTCATATCGCCACATGCCCGTACCCAAATCCGTTTCAACGTAAGTGAATTCTGCAAAGGGCACGGCATAGGCCATGCTAATCATTAAGAAGGTGAATACAATTGCCATGATACCGAGCTGAATCTTGTTGTTTCTCATTTCTGGTTCCTTTTTATAACTGTTCCAATATCAAATCACCGCCGCTGATATCCGCCGGGTTTGCTGAATAATATAAACTGCCATCGGGTTTGTTGATGGTAATGCCGAATTGGTCGGGTGATCCGTCGGTTGCCGTTGCCGTGAAGGTATATCCCGTTGCACTGCCTATCTTTCCTTCTCCAATAATAGTCACCGTGTTTTCGGAAACCGTTACCTCGGTGATCGCGGTACTTTCAAAATTCATCCGGGTACGGGTATAGTAGTATTGAAGCGACCCGGACAGTAATGATGGACCGGTCACATCCACAGAAAAGGTGGCCCTGTATCTGGCGTACTCTGGATAGTTGTATGCACCACCGGAGATATTTATCTCTGTTGTGACTTCACAAGCATCGCCAATTCCGTTGCCGTCTGTGTCTGTTTGGTCTGAGTTTGGTGTGTCGGGACAGTTGTCGCAAACGTCTCCAATGTTGTCTTCGTCAGTATCGACTTGGTTTGGATTATTGGTATCAGGACAGTTATCTTCCACATCTATGATTTCATCTCCATCGAAATCAATAGTACTTGAAATCTTGGCAATGATAATATCATCAATTGCTATCGAACCGTGTGCATTGTCATCTGGGTTACTTAGTCTGAAAGATAAGGTCACTTGTTGCCCTGCAATCGATGAAAGATCGAACCAATCTGTATGCTGAGTAGCTTTGCCAATATTTTGGTCGCTGTCTGTTAAAAATATTGGTAAATCTTCGATAAATGCTTCAAAGATGCATCCCGAGTCTGCTGATAAAAATTCGTAGCTAAACCTGATTGCATTTGCATTATCAGGAATATTCAATGATGTGCTTGCTATTGCCTCAGAATTTATTTGTAGTTTTAGCCTTCCATTAACTCCATCTGTGATCTCTAAGACGGCATGGCCGACTTTGTCTGTAAGAAAAGCATCTGCATCTTCTATTTTATCAAGAGTGTTCAAACCTAACACTAAAATATTCTTCTGAGTTTCTAATGCAAATTGATTTAAACTTTCAACTTTATCGATTGACCAGTCAACTACCTTTCCGGTTGCATCCTCCACCTTGCCATCTAAGTAAATTAAATCGTTCAATAAAAATGAGCCATAAAGCTTCCACCTGGGCGTTCCGATTAACCTATCGTACCATGGCGCTAAAATGTCTCTGTACTGCCAAGAGTTAAAGCCATAATGGACATCTTCATCTTCAGGAGGTTTTTTAGGCTCTATAGTTTCATTTAGTATACTTGTGTTTTGAAAGTTGGTTATTGAGCTACGGTACCATTTATAAGAATAAGCATGACCCAAATCAAAATTTCCATTATCGTTAACCATATTTGCATCAGAGAGCATAATATTTGTATCGGCCGCCTTATAACCCATTTCGCGACCTAAAACTGAAGACCAATAATTATCAAGAAAAATCATATTTTCATAATCATTAAGAAATGAACCTCCAGGAGAGGTAATATGCCAAGGAGAATCAAGAAACGTAAGATGTTTAGCGTTATAAACTGCCCAATTTTCAATTAGTGTTTTTAAAGCAAAGGTTATAACACCTGATCCAAGACTATGGCCAATTAAGTGTATCTCATTTAAATAATTTTCTTTAATCTTTTCTTTTAAGCGATTGGCAAGATTAATTCCCGATTGTTCTACTTTATCAAAGGGAACTCCAAGGGTGCTTTGTAAAATTTTGTTTGGTGAAATTTTAGTGTGATGTGTTATAGCTTGGGCTTGCCAATTCCATAACAACACATTTGCCTCTTTTTGTTCTTTTATCGCACCGGCCATCAATTCCATCCAACTTGGTCTTTCAATGTCATCATCTTTATTCCAGCCATGAGATATGACATAAGTGGGCAAATTAGAATTAAATTCCACATTTGGGGGATAAATTTGAAGATCGCCAAAATCTGTTGATGCCACAATTCCTGACAAATCAACCATTACTCCTTCTGCAATGTTAATAGTTTGGATATTATTGCTTTGTGGGTCTAACGGATCAGTGCCAGCGTTTACCTCATAACCATCACTAACACCATCTCCATCCGTATCCCAATTGTTCGGATCAGTTCCATATTGGCGTTCCTCAAGGTTTGTCAATCCATCTCCATCAGGGTCGTCATCAGGACCTTGATCAAGATTCCCAAAATGCTCAAGCTCCCAGCAATCCGGTAATCCGTCCTCATCCGAATCGACGCCTTGAAGGGTGATACCAAAATGCGGCGTAGGCTGGTCCGCCAAAACGTCCACATCACTGCCGGTAAAGGTTTTATCTAAAGTAACGGATTCTATTTCCTGAATTCCAGTAGGTTCAATGTGGTGTTGCCCCGGTGTCAAATTTTGGAAAAAATAGCGACCCGTATCGCTGATCTTATCAACGTCAATTAAAGTTCCGTTTTGGTATAGGGATACCTGGGTCCCCTGAATTTCCTCACATTCAGGCTGGGTCACAATTCCACCAAGCGCAGGGATCAATGTTGTATCCACCCCCGTGATCAGCGGATCAAGCTCAACCCCCATGTAGTTCTGGTGTTTCAGCGTGGCATCAAATTCGACAAAATAACCGTCTTTTGTCGTCGTCAACAGCCAGTAGCCTTCTGCGGCACCACCAGCGGGAAGGTTGCCGAAGTCAATGGTCAGCACTCCTTCCTGATACCCATTTTCATTCGGGGTTGCGGACGATCCGTTAATCGTAAAACTGATGGGGATATTGTTCAGGTTCTCCACGATTCTCGGTTGTGCCGAGGAAATAACCAAATTGTTGGCCGGCCCATAGCCCTGGTTCGATACTTTGACCCTGATTTTGACCGGTTTGCCGGCCATCACCACATAAGGCAGTTCATAGTCGATTGCCAGTTTGGGCATGGGCTTGACAGTAATGGTTTCCTCATCGGTTACATATGAATGAGCATTCCCGTTGTAGGCGTAATCAATGGCCGTCGAGATGTTGTAATCCAGTCCGTTTGCCTGGGTTCCTCCGGCATCACTGCTGGGAATAATCTGCCAGTTGATGGACGCCGGTCCTGAAATGGTGCCGCCGTCCAGGGAACCGATACCGGTTTGTTCGGTGACGATCACAAAGAATTTGTCGCTGGCATCGTTGCCGTCCGGGTCTTCGATTTTGAGTTCAATGGAAACACTCTGAAGTCCGGACACGCTGGGCTTCAGGTTTAAGCTGGCATTGAACGCTTCTCTTTCAAGCGTGGCGCTCTGGTCGATCTCGATCTTTACCGTGCCGTGCTCGTTCATGGGTACATTGGGCGGTGACGGAATATAAAAAACACCGCTGGGGCTGGTGTAAGAATCCACAATGCCAGTATCGGTAATTGTGGAGACGTGAATCGGTACCAGATAACCGTCACTTTCCACGCGGTCGGACCATTTACCGATAAACCCGATGGCTTTTTTCAAAGCAATAAAGGAAGCGTAATTTTCAGCCATTTTTGCTTCCAGTACGGCTTCCAGGCCGTCGATATCAAAGGTCGCCACGTCGCCTTTAAAGGTCAGCGGTGTGGTTCGGTTGAAGTCCGTTGACCAGAGGGCTGTGTTGTTGGCGATGATGTCCGCAGTGGTGCTGCCTGAGTTTTCGCGCAGTAAGGCTTTCAAATCTTTGTCCAGGCCGGAAATCTTCTCGAACATAAAATCCATGTTGCGGTTGCTCTCAACCTCCAGCCGGTAGCTTGATCCCTGGTACTCAAGATCGTAGGCAACACCGTCCGTCTGATCATCAATAAAGGATACCGTGGGGAGGGACAGCTCCCTTGGTGTTCGAAAAAGAACGGGAATGGGGGTTTGCGTCTCCCCTTCATGGGCTTCGCCATCAATTGAAAACGTGTAATTCCCTGTGGCGATGATGCTGCCCATTGACCTGTCTTTCAGGGTGGCACTGGCGGCATCCGGGATCCTAGCCTTGAAGGCGACTTGCCGCGTTTCACCGGGGCCAAGCGGGGTATCCTCGAAAGAGATGGTTTTTGCCCCGTTTTCAAAAACGATTTCCACCTCGTTGTAGGTGGTATCGATTCCGGTTGCATCAAGCCTCAGATTCCTGACAGGTGCGTTATTGCTGGTATTTTTAATGGAGATCGTCCCTTCATAGACATCCTCGGGGAAGAAAGAGAGGTCGATCCGTGATGGGATCGGGTAAAGGGTCGGTTTGGTCAGGTCGGTAACATAGGTAATGTTGAGCGTGAGGTCATACTGGTCCTGAATGGTGGTGGGGGTTACCGTAAACTCAACATTCACCAGGTTGGTTACCAGGATGACACCTATGGTTTGGGGCGTGGTTCCGGGTTCGACGGTCAACTCGCCTTCTTTGGCGTCGTGTCCCTCTGCACTGATTAAATAGCGATAGTCGCCGGTGGGCACATCTTCGAAAAGAACGTAGCCGTCCCCATCCGTGGTTGCCGTAATGACGTCGTTGTATTCCTGTTCGCCCTGGGGCGTGACGTTGACGTGGAACTCCTTGCTGATCAGGTTCACCTCGGCTCCGGGTACAATCGAACCGGTATCGTCATGAACCTTGAACGCCACCTGGCCCACAACATCGGCTGTGATTTCCACGGTGAGGTAGACGGGTATCGACTCCGTATCATAGTTCAGATTCAGCTGTACGACGTAGTTACCCATCTGAATATCATCGGGTGGATCGACAAATATCTGGCACTCTTTTGACGATGCCGCGCCGATGTCACCCAAGTCACCGTTGACCACCGTAATCCAGTTAAAGGTATCCGGGTCATTGATTTGGAGTACAGTGCCCGTCATGGGTGCATAGCCCTGATTGGCGACGGTAACCACCTTTGTGGCCGTTTCATTGCGGTTGACCCCAATTTTCAGCGGATCGGGTGTGACTACCGGAATGCTGACGGCTTCATGCAGGTTGACGCTGATAACCGTGGAATCTGTCGAGCCTTCCGTTGACTTTACCTGAAAAGTAAAACTTTGGGGCGCGGATGGCGGCGTTCCCGGTTCGGCGGATATCACAATCGGGATACCAATAGATGCACCGGCATTCAAATTGGATGGCAGGCTGGCCGTATCGACAAACCCGGTTACGCCATCTGTTGGATCATTGTCAACCAGGGTGTAATCCACACCGGTCAGCGACGTATCTCCGATGTTCTCAAGGCTGAGATTGATCGTTTTGGAAGCGTTCATGGACATGTTGACGGTAACACTGCTTGGCTGCAGATACATGCCCAAAATGTCAAATTCGGTCGTAGCTGTGCGTTCAAGGCTGTTGTGCATGGAGGATGCTTTAACCGTGTAACTGCCTGCCTCGTTAGAACGGGGTTGGAAGGTGTAGCTGAATTCACCTGAATTGTTCGTGTAGGCAGTAAAACTGCGCTGATATCCGTTGTGGAGGATATAGATGGTGACCGGCAGATCCGCTATGGGTTGACCGCTGAAGTCGCTTGCAGATCCGGACACGGGGACATCCTGACCACGATCATAGGTCGGTAAAGACGTTGCCACAGAAAGATCAAACCCACTGATATCAATCACATGAACGACATCTGTATTTTTTTCTTCATTGCCTGCTTTATCCACAGCGCGCAGGCCAAACCGATAGACTCCCTCGGTTTGCAGATTGAGGGTGAAGGTGTTCTCGGGATGGTAAATCGTGGCATAGGCCGCATCGTAATTGATCGTTCCGGTGCCGTTGTCCCAATACAACTTGTATGCGTGTATATCGGATGCGGGTGAATGCGACCACTCAAGCGTTATGCCCGTTTCCGTTACATTACCGGTAAATCCGGATGCCGGTTCGGGCGCTGTATGATCCACTGTGAAAGACCGGGTAGCCGGGGTGGGATCTTCGTTGCCGGCCACATCGCGGGATTTTACTAAAAAGGTATGAAGACCATCGGCAAGGTCTGAAAATGTATGGTTGATTGCGGTATCAAAGGCGGACCATGCTTCTCCGTCCATCTGATATGAATAGGCTAGGTTTCCTGGGATGTCGTCGCTGCCGGACCACGAGAAGGAAACGCTGTCTGATGAGATGAAGGATGCTTGGGCCGGTCCGGAAGTGATGTTTGTATCCGGCGGTATCACGTCAACGACGGCAAATTCGAGGGTTGTTTCAAGGTTGTAGCGCGTATTGGTATCCGTATTCCACAGGGTAACAGTATAGGTGCCGGTGGAAGCGTAACTTCCCGAAGCGTTCTCTCCGTCCCATGTGCCGGTATAGGTTCCGGCTGTTTCGGTTAACGGGATGGTGGCAATCATTCCGATGCGGGCTTCAAGGTTCAATCCGGTGGCCATTTCGGCGGTAATGGTGGCGTCGCCGCTGCCGGGCACCTGGAATGGATTCGGTGTGATTGTCAAGGATTTTGCGGCGCTCAAGGTTAACGTACCAGTAGCCGGGAAGAGATTGCCGGAGCTGTCGTACACTTTTATGGTACAGATCCCCTCATCGGGAACAATTCCGTTTATCCGGCCGTCCCAGCTGGCCGTATAGGTCCCTTCGCTGCCGGACTCTAGTAGGGGTAAAGCAGTTGTGGTGCCGCTTTCAGGATGTGTGATGGTGGTGGTCAAACCGGTCTGTAGCGCATCTGCCCGGACAGTGATAATGGCTTCATTGGTGCCGGTTGGCACGAAGGGATCAGGTGAAGCGCTGATCGAAAAAACCGCCACATTTACCACGACATAGGTTTCTCGGTAATATTTTACGTCCGATCCTACATGGAAAAATCTTAGCCTGTAAGTATTGGCTCCGGCAAAATTCCCATAGGTGTCCCTGCCGTCCCATTCAGCAGTGTAAGTACCGGACGCTTCTGTCATGGGCAATACGCGGGTCAGGGCCTCTGTTACACCGTTAAAGATACGGCACTCAAGGTCCATTCCAGTCGCGGCGGAGGCTGTAATGGTTACATAGTTACTGCCGCCTGGTGTAAAAGATGTTGGTGTACGAGAGGCTGAGGATAGACCGGAGATGGTGAGCTGTCCCGTTGTTGTAGCGGAGTTATTTGCTGAATCATAAACGGAGATGGTGTAGGTCCCGTCCCTCATGATCATAGGGGGATTGTAGTCGTAAGTGACCGCGTCCCAGGCGGCGGTGTAGATTCCTGGGGTGCTGGTCTCGGTCAAGGGAAGATAAGAGTTTCCGCTGCTGTCGCGCCAATACGAGTACGAATTGCCGGAGAAATATAATTTCAGCCCTTCCTGGCCCGGCTCTGCCTCGACCGTGATTTCGGCTGTATTGGTCCCGGTGGGAATGAACGGATTGGGCGAAGCGATCACTGAGGTGATGCCTGCCGATACCTG
>NZ_DDYV01000278.1:29636-51753 GCF_002348205.1 Desulfobacter sp. UBA2225
TTTCATATACGCCTGAATTGTACCGGGTTACCTGCAGCTCAAGGTTAAGCCCGGCAGCTGCGGTTACGGTCGCTATACTGGTTTCACCTGCTGTTGGGTTGAACTGCATCGGTGAGGCGGTAATCGAAGAGACACTTGCTAAGGTAATCTGACCGGTTGTGGGAAGCTGGTTATTTGCTGAATCATAAACGTAAATAGTGTAGGTCCCATCCATCATGATCCTAGGGGGATTATAGTAGTAAGTGACAGCGTCCCAGTCGGCGGTGTAGACACCTGGGGTGCTGGTCTCGGTCAAGGGAAGATATGAGTTTCCGCTGCTGTCGCGCCAATACGAGTACGAATTGCCGGAGAAATATAATTTCAGCCCTTCCTGGCCCGGCTCTGCCTCGACCGTGATTTCGGCTGCATTGGTGCCTGTGGGAATGAAATGCTCCGGTTCAATGGATAAACCCTCGACGGCAATGCTGTTCCAAGGGCCAATAAACGTTGTCGTACCAATGTTGAAAACCCTAACAGCATATTCACCAGCAGTGACCAGGGCATTTGAATTGTTGGTCCCGTCCCAGCTTACGGTATAAATGCCGGGTTCTGTTTCTGTAAGTGTGAGACCGCTTCGAATTACCGTGGAATAGTCAGAGGAAAGAATTCTGATTTCTATGTTGTTGATATCAGGGGTAGCCGAAACCTCAAAAGTGACCGTTTCATTCTTAAAAGGATTTATGGTGCCGGGATCGACAGAAATAGAGGTTACTTTAGTTTCAGCCTGGGCTGCTGCGGATATAAAAAAAGATACTACGACCACCAATAAAAGCTTATACATCTTCATTTCTGCTCCTCCTTATCACCCTGAAATTAACAGATCTCTTCCAATGACGCCCTCTGGATCAACCGCATAATAAATACACCCTGGCCGAGTTTTCCTCGTTTATTTTTATTTCGCTTTCCTTGATTCCCCATTTAAAAAAACAGAGGGTTTTCCTTTACCCTCCATAAAAACAAAAACCGAGTCACCCTTCAAAAGGCAACCCGGCTTTCTATTGATACAACTTTAAGACCCGTGGCTTTCCGTCCCTGCTTCACAACAGGTTTGGTATTTTCTATTTTTTTCGAAAAAATAAGCAATCTTCATACCGAATTTGATAAACAAATATCAAACAAATAAAGTCGGGCTGAAAAAGCTTATTATTTCAAACCATAAGAATATTTTCGCCAGGCAACCCCATTAGCATATTCGGAAAACTAAGGACTCCTCTTAGGAAATTATTTTCTCATGATATTTTAGTTTGGGAAGTATTTGTTATAATTTGTGTAAAAGATTCATATTTCAATATTGTGATAGCCATGAAGGACATAAAGCGCATGAAGAATATATGCCGGGAATCAATCTTCATGTCCTTCATGCGCTTCATGGTTTTAATGAAGAAGGCCTATTCTTCAATAAGATTGGCCCGCCGGTTGGGTAAAAAATACCTCATTTTATGGGTGCGGATCTGTTCAAGTACCGACATGTCCAGTATATAGGTGTGCATTTTATTTTCGTATGCTACATTTTCACCTGCCAAAAATCCGTCAGGGCCAAGCATCATGGATATTCCGGGGAAATTAAGCCCTGCATCATTTTCGCCGACCTGATTAACCGCTGCCACAAACACGGCATTATCAAATGCCCGTGCCGTTAAATGGCGCTTCCAGGATGCGCTTTTTTCTTCAGGCGTTCCCCGTGGAGACGCATGGGGAATAAAAATAATATCCGCCTTTTTTAATGCCATGGCCGTGGATAATTCCGGGAAATGGGCGTCGTAACAAAGCTGGATTCCGAAATGCACCCCTTTGAATTTAAAGACCTTTACATCATCTCCACAGCTGAAATAGGGTGCTTCAAATGGAGACAAATGAATTTTTCTGTACCTGGCCACGGACTGATCCGGGCGAAACACCAGGTGGGTGCCATAGATTTTTTTAGACGCCGCCTTTTCAACAAGTCCGGTTAGTATCGCGATATTGTATTTTTGTGCAAGCCGATTCAACTCATCCATCCATCCGGAATCAAGGGCAACGGCATTACTTATATCTGCCGGGGCATAACCTGTAAGGTTCATTTCAGGGAACACAACAAAATCACAGTTCTGCTGTGCCGCATCAGAAATGTTTTTGACCGTCAGGGCAAGATTGTGCGCAAACCGGTTCACAGGGCAGTTCTGGATGACCAGGGTCACACGGATGTTTTGCATAATAACCCACAACAATTCAGGGCTAAAATGGACGCCGCAGGCGCCTCATTCTCTTGTTTCTTGTTTCTTGTCTCCAGTTTCATGAACAGGTCAGACTTTAAAATTAGCTGCTATTTTAAATACATGGGTGGCCGGCAGGTTGAGAATTTCGGTCACTCCGGTTTTTTGTGAAATGGTTTCAAGTCGTTCTTTAATTTCTTGAACTGAAGGCGCAATAAACGTAAACCAGATATTGTACTGATGATTTCTTTGATAATTATGGGTAACGCCGCTGAAGGCATTAACGGTCCTAGTGAACAGTTCAATTTTATCAGGTTCCACCCGGGCCGCACACAGGGTGGAATAAAAACCTAAACGGTCGGGACTGAAATTTCCTCCGATTCTGCGGATGATCATCTCCTGTTTCATTTGCTCTATTCTATCGATGAGCTGGTCTTCACTTAGCCCCAGTTCTTCGGCTAAAACCTTGTAGGGCCTTGGATGAATAGGGAAGTCAGCCTGAATCCGGTTAAGTATGTCTTTGCTTGTCTGGTCTTCTATCATTGGGTGGAAAGCTTCCAAAATTGTAAAAAAAGATAAAGGCCCTGTTTAGTTTTAAACAGGGCCTTTATCAATATTAAGTTAAAAACTTAAAATATTTTTTAACTATACACAACCGGTCGGTTTCGGAAGACCGGCCATCTTGCAGGCGCCTTTACCTGGTCCGGAGGGGAACAGTTCATAGATGTGTTTCAGTTTGAACTTTGTGAGCTTGGAAAGAACACGAACCATGGGGGCAATGCCGTTTTTCTCGTAGTAGTCTTGGAGAACTTTAACAAGCTGCCAGTGTTCCTCAGTCATCTCGTCGATGCCTTCCTGGCCTTTTACATATTCTACCCATTCTTCATTGTACATATTGTAGTCAAGAAGAAATCCGTCTTCATCTATCTCGAATGTTTTTCCATTGAATTCAAGTGTTGCCATTTAATCAATCCTCCTAAAAAAGTTTGTTATACCTGCTCGTTTAACCTAATCTTAAGACAAACCGTCTTCACTATCAAAGTCACTTTTACAATTGGAAGCTTACCTTATCTCAGCATTGTATCCTTGTCAACAAAGAATAGCAGCCGTTCGGTAAAAAAAAATGTATCCGAACCCTGCGTGGTTAATACTATTTGGGGTCAAATTAACCTGTTCAAGTGTAAAAATAAGCCTATCCTTGCACATCAGTTCACTTTCGAATCAATCGCGTATGTAAAAGCTTTAATTAATTCTCATTTTTTAAAAACCATGATATAAAACGTTTCGCTGAATATTGTCAACCTTAGTTGGTATAATAATAACCCCTTTATATACAATATTTGAGAAATAAAAACTATTTTTGCATGACAAAAATTATTACCATATGCGGCCCCACTGGCATCGGAAAAACAGGCTTTGCCATTGCCCTGGCCCAGGAACTGAATGGCGAAATTGTTGGTGCAGATTCCATGCAGATCTATAAATATATGAATGTTGGGACTGCCAAACCCGATGAAAGGGAAAGGCGGCTTGCCGTACATCATCTGGTTGACTTTCTTGATCCGGCGGAAAATTTTGATGCAAAAAGTTTTACTGTCCTGGCAGACCAGGCTATTTCCGACATTGCAAAACGGGGTCGGGTGCCTTTGGTCGCCGGCGGGACAGGGCTTTATATCAGGGCCTTACTCCACGGGCTGTTCAGAGGGAAACCGGCTTGCCCGGCAACCCTTGAAAAACTGAATCAGGCCCTTGAGGAAAAGGGGGCACCGGCTCTTCATGAGCGATTGACAAAATGTGATCCAAAGGTTGCAGAAAAGATTCATCCCAATGACGGATTCAGAATTGTAAGGGCGCTTGAAGTGTTTTTAACCACAGGGGTTCCCATTTCCCAGTGCCGGCAGACCCATGATTTCAAGTCAGACCGATACCAAAGCCTTACCTTTGGCCTTCATATGGACCGAAAACTATTATATGACCGGATTAATCAGCGGGTGGATATGATGATGGCCCAGGGTCTGCTTGATGAGGTGAAAAATCTTCTAAACCAGGGGTATTCCCTGGAATTGAAATCCATGCAGTCCATCGGCTACCGGCATATGGGGATGTATATAAAAGGAGACATAAGCCTTGAAGAGGCCGTCCGGTTGCTTAAACGCGATACCCGCAGATATGCCAAGCGCCAGTTTACCTGGTTTAACAAGGAAAAGAATCTGATTTGGATTAATGCCGAAGAGACGGAAAAAGCCATTCAAACGGCAAAAGACTTTTTGACATAACCTCCTGGTTTGATAATATTGAATCTTTTTATAAAGAGACGGTTTTAAACAACAAGACCCTAAAAATGGTAGCTTTATGACTTACACAACACACATAAAATTTGTAATTTCTGTTTGTATTTTAATTGCGCTTTCTTTTTTTTGCGGATGTTCCAAACATGTCATTCCACTCCCTTCTTTTCCTAAGCCGGTACAAAAATCTGTAGCCCCGCAGGAAACTGTCCCTGAACTTATCAGTCAGGCCAGAATTTTAAGCGAACAAGGCGCTGTCCAGGATGCCCTGGTCATATACAATTATGCCTTTAATCTCACCCAAAAACTTGAGACAGGCCAATATATTTATTTTAAAAAGATTATCCTTGATGATATTGAAAGACTTTTATCAAAAACAGACCCTGTAGAGATTCGGAAATTTTCAGACATAAAAAATCTTTCTCTTCCCCGGGATATTTTAGACTACTGGGAGGGTTACAGATTTGCCCAGCACGAAGATTATGCCAATGCTGCAATGGTCTTGAATGCTTTCCTTGAAAGATATCCCGATCATCCCAGGAGCGCGCAGATAAAGGAACTTTTGGCAGGCATGGGTGCCAGATCCTTTGACAAAAAGAAACTAGGCGTTATTCTGCCCTTGTCCGGAAGATATAAACTTTACGGACAAAAGGCCATGAAAGGAATAGAGCTTTCCCTGACCCGGTTATCTGAATTCGGTATCAAGGATTTAAGCATTGTGGTCAAGGACAGTATGTCTGATCCCCAACAGGCTGCCATGTGTGTAGACCAGCTTGGAAAGGAGAATGTTTTTTCCATTCTGGGTCCTATTTTTGTTTCAAAGCAAGTGGCGGATAAGGCTCAGGCCCTTGGTATTCCAATGATGGCCCTGACCCAGAAAACTGAATTTCCCAAATATGGGGATTATATATTTACAAATTTCATAACCCCTGAAATGCAGGTTCAGGCCTTGGGTGCCTATATCTTTCATGAACTGGGGCTGAGAAGTGCGGCTGTCCTATATCCTGACGATCCGTATGGACACCGATATATGCAGGTGTTTAAGGAGATGGTCGATGGGTTTGGAGGCCAATTAACCGCAGTCCAGGCATACGACGGCAGCAAAACTGATTTTTCAGATTCCATCAAAAACTTGATCCGGAACACCGGGTTAACTCCCCAGGCATTGTTTATTCCCGATTCGGTGTCCAGAATAAATCTGATACTCCCCCAGCTTGTCTACCATGACGCCCGGGGCTTTACCCTGTTGGGGACCAACCTGTGGCATGAGGACAGCCTTTTAAAAGAGACCCGAAGGTATAATAGAAATGCCGTCATCTGCGACGGATATTTTTCCGGCAGCGCCAATCCTGAAAGCGCATGGTTTGATAAGGCATTCAAGGAGTTATATCAGGAATCCCCGGGCTTCCTTGAGGCCATTGCCTATGATACGGCCCAAATTCTGTTCAGGGCAGCCAATGCCGACGACGTTAATTCAGGGAAACAACTTAAGGAAGTTTTACAAGGGAATTTTGTTTTTGACGGGGCCACCGGCCGCACGCAATTTGACGAGACCGGCACCCCGCAAAAGGAGTTGTTTCTGATTACCGTGAAGGATGATCAGTTTGTCGAAATCAACCGTTAAACAGCAAATTCTGGCCTGTGGATTCAAGAACCGACTGCCATAGCTTGCCTGACGGATCAATCTTTTTGCGCTGTCCGGCTGAGGCATCCATGGGTATATGCACATAATTATTATTCCAGAAGCTGATAAGCAGATTGGTTTTTCCGGCCATGCCCGCATGTACGGCATCCCTTGCCAGAAGTCCGCAGAACACCGAGTCATTGGCATTCGCCGGCAGACTGCGGATGATGTAGGATGGATCAATGTACTTTAAAGAGATTGGGATGTTTTTGGATTTAAAATAGGTGCTGATTTCTGTCTTTAAAAATAGACCGATATCCTTGAGCTTTAGATTTCCCGAGGCATCATGCTCAATATCCTTGTCATCAAAAAAATTTTGGCCAGCCCCTTCGGCGACAATGATCACTGCATGCCTTCTTAGGGCCAGACGCCGCTCCACAGCAGCCAAAAGCCCGTTTTCCCCATGCAGCAGTATCTCCTCTTCGGGAATAAGCACAAAATTGGCGTCAGGTTGGGCAAGGGCTGCCGTGGCGGCCAGAAATCCCGCATGCCTGCCCATGAGCTTGATCAGGCCGATGCCGTTGGGATAGGCTTCGGCTTCGTTATGGGCTCCCTTGATTGCCAGGGTGGCCACGTCTACGGCTGAATCAAAGCCAAAGGAACGAGAAACCAGGAAGATATCATTATCAATGGTTTTTGGAATGCCAACCACGGAAATCTTCAATCCGCGGTTTAAAATTTCATCTCCAATGGCCTTGGAGGCCATTAATGTCCCGTCGCCTCCCACCATGAAAAGCAGCCCCACCCCTATACGTTCCAGACAGTCCACAATTTCCCCGATATCCTGTCCCCCCCGCGAAGAGCCCAGCATTGACCCACCGGTATTCTGGATGCCTGATACCCGTTCAGGGTTAAGTTCAATCAGTTCATGGCCGTATTTAGGGATAAATCCCTGTAGCCCGTGGCGAATACCATAAATAGTTTTGACGCCATACACATGGTACAATTCAAGCACCAGCGACCGGATAATGTCGTTCAGTCCAGGACACAGCCCCCCGCAGGTGACCACCGCACACTTAAGTTTGCTGGGGTCAAAGTAAATTTTTTCCCGGGGGCCGGCCTGTTCAAAACTCAGCAGACTGTCTTTGTTTTCTCCGGCAATACGGTCAACCCTGACATCAACGCTGATCCTGTACTCATCTTTCATGAACCGGGTTTTACCATCACGGGTCACCCCCTGGGAAGTTAGTGGGGATGGAATCCGGGCAGGACCTAAAACGGAAATAGTGGTGTTGATGTTCATCTTTTTCATTGATTGCCTCCATTAAATTTAAAGGTTCCCTTTCCCAGGATATCGTGGAGATGCAACAATCCTTTAAGACAGCCTTTCTCCCCAAGGATAGGCAAAACCGTAATTTCATATTTTTCCATTAGATTAAGGGCATCATACAGATAAGAATCGGGGGATAGATGCCTTGGGGAGCGGGTCATCACTTCGTCCACAAGCAGGGTATCGGCTGTGCCTCCCCCTTTTGCAAGCCAGTGCCGGACATCTCCGTCAGTAAGTATTCCCATAAGTTTGTCACCCGAATCAAGTATAACAACAGCACCCAGGCGATGAATATCCATGCAGGCAAGGGCCTGGGCCATGGTGGCACCTGTTCGCACAAAAGGCACGCCTGATTTTTCAAGCATCAGTTCGCTAACCTTACCTGACAGACGCTGTCCCAGTGCACCGCCGGGATGGGAACGCATGAAATCGGCCTTTTTAAAATTTTTCTTTTTTATCAGGGCAACAGCCAGGGCATCCCCCATGGCTAGCTGGGCCGTGGTTGAACAGGTCGGCGCCATATTTAAAGGGCAGGCCTCTTTTTTTACGCCGGTGTTTATGATCATGTCGCAGAATCCAGCCATCGTGGATTCAGGCTTTCCCGTAAAGCCTGCAATCCTGCAGCCCACCTCCCGGATCACCGGCAAAAGCTGGTTGAGTTCCCCGGTTTCACCGGAATTTGAGATGGCAATGAATATATCATCACGACCCACCATGCCAAGGTCGCCGTGAACCGCCTCAACCGGATGAAGGAACATGGCATTGGTTCCTGTGCTGCTTAAGGTGGCGGCAATTTTTCTTCCGATTAAGCCGGATTTTCCGATTCCAGAAATAATTACCCGCCCTTTTGCATTGCAGATTGCATTGACAAGGGTTTGAAAATCCATATTTAATTTTTCAATAAGGTCCAGAAGCGACTGGGCTTCGATTTTAAGAACTTCAACAGCATCGTCTATGATCATTGGTTTTCCCGGATTACTATTGTTTTTGACTGGATATATTTAAGGTTATGGCGTATTACGTTTTCATGTTATACATCAGAAAAGACCTGCCCACAAGGGACAGAACCCTAATATGCCGTCGAACAAATATGTGTTTAAAAAGAATTGGTTGACAATTGAAGGACCATTATGATAATTGGTTACGGTTTATTTTTCCCGGTTTATATAAAATCGGTTTTGTTTTGAATATTAAATACTAATGTCAAATGATATAAAAATAAGAACAGGAAGACGATTATGATTTGTACAACTGTTAGAGAAGGTCAGGAGTGTGTTTTCATGACCGCCAAAGGCTGCAGCTATAACGAAGGCAACTGCCTTCCGATTATTGATGAATGTAAAGGGTGCCAGAAAAGTGCCGAGTTTCCCACCGGCGTTTACTGTACTGCCGCACCTGATCCGTCCCTGAAATGGAAAAACGGAACCTGCAACATGGCCACCCATGTTAAAACCGCTACCGAAACCAAAAAACAGAAACTTAACCCCATCAAGGCATCCAAACGAAGATAGCACAGCCGATTCAATGTACGTAAAAACTCTGCAGTTTTCCTTGGACTTCCTTGAGGTCTGGCTGCAGGGTTTTTTCTTTTTTTAGGTGCCACATTCATCTTAATTGAATTTGGATAATATTTTAATATACAGGTTAAATCATGAATCCCATTGCCCAGGAATTGAATAACACCATTAAGCAAGGCGCCCCCCATGTATATGAAATGCTCTCTAACATGGGAAAAAAACTATTTTTCCCAAAAGGTATTTTAACCCAGAGCGCTGAGGCAAAGGAAAAAGCAAACAAGGTCAACGCCACCATCGGTATCGCAAGGCAGGGAAGCTGCGTTCTAAGTCTTACTTGCGTGACCAAATACATCACAGAAATTGAACCGGATGATTACCTGCCCTATGCTTCCTCATTCGGGTTACCGGCACTGCGAAATAAATGGCTTAAGGAGATGTATGTTAAAAATCCTTCACTTGAGGGAACTGTCGTCAGTCTGCCCATAGTCACATCCGGCATTACCCACGGTGTTTCCATATTCTCGGACATGTGGGTAGATGCCGATGATGTTATTGTTATGCCCGACATGTTATGGGGCAACTATAACATGATCTTCCGTGTCCGCAATAGTGCCCGGTTTGTTACATATAAATCCTATGACGATGCATTGACCCGTTTTAATCTGGATGATTTTGAGCGTGTTATCAGGGAACAGGCTGCACTTAATGACAAGATTATTACCATGCTGAATTTCCCTCACAACCCAACCGGGTATGCCCTGAACGAGAAGGAGGCTGACCGTGTTGCAGAAATTCTCATTGATGTGGCACAAAAGGGTACCAATGTGGTGGTAGCCTGTGATGACGCCTATTTTGGACTGTTTTTCGAACAGGAGACATTTAAACAGTCCTTGTTTGCCAAAATTGCCGGTAAAACGAATCGGCTTCTGGCTGTTAAGCTAGACGGGCCGACCAAGGAAGATTATGTAATGGGCTTCAGAACCGGGTTTATCACTTACGGGGTTGCCGCAGACACCAACCTTGAAGGGGTTTATGAGGCTTTAGAAAAAAAGACCGGCGGATGCATCCGGGGCAATATCTCAAATTGTTCGCATTTAAGTCAGACCATTCTCATCAAATCGATGGAAGATGAAAATTATAAGAATCTCAAACAGGAGAAATTTAACCTGCTCAAATCCCGGGCTATGGCCATCAAAGAGGTGCTGAAAGATCCCAAATACGCAGACGGATTCGATGTTTATCCGTTTAATTCAGGATATTTCCTGTGCATTCGTGTTAAGGGTGTGAATGCAGAAGCGTTAAGGCTTCATCTGCTTGACAACTATGGCACCGGTCTGATCTCCATTGGAGAAGACAATCTTCGGGTGGCGTTTTCATGCCTGGAGGAAAAGGATGTGAAAACTTTATTTGACATTGTTCTTTCAGGGATTAATGATCTGAGAACGTAAAACCGTTTTAAATGAATTTAAGCAGAAAAAAAGATGTTGATGTTAAGTATGCCGGAAAATGGGTGTTCTATTTTGTTCTGATAGGCGTCATGTCAGGCCTTGGGGCGATTCTGTTCCATTATCTGTGCGGCCTTGGTATGCACTATTTCATGGATATGATGGCCGGATATCGGCTCGAAGGCTCCGCCGGTGAACATCTGCTGCTGTGCCCCCACACCGATACACCGTTCAACAAGTGGGTGCTGTTATTTTTACCTGCGTTGGGCGGCATTATCCGGGCACGGATTCCAATTATCAAAACCATTGCCTCCACCATCACACTGACCACGGGGGCTCAGGGGGCAGGGAAGGCCCCATTGCCCAGATCGGGGGGGATTCGGTTCTTTCCTGGCCACCAGGTTCAACTTGTCCGAACGGGAACGGTGCATCATGATGGCCGCGGGCATCTGTGCCGGTGTGGGAAGTATATTCAGAGCGCCCCTGGCAGGCGCTCTTTTTGCCGCAGAAGTGCTCTACCGTGATCCTGATTTTGAGTCTTCGGTCATTATTCCGGCAGGGATTTCCTCTGTGGTGGCTTATTGCACATTTTGTCTGGTTTTTGGATGGGGGTCGCTTTTTGAGTCTCCGGCCTTTAAATTTTAAAACCCGCTGCAACTTGGTCCCTACCTTGCCCTTGCCGTGGTTCTGGTCCTCACCGGCATTTTATTATATATTAAGGTGTTCTACGGGACCACAAAACTGTTCCGGAAGCTGAAAATTCCAAACCATATCAAGCCTGCAATCGGCGGGCTTATGACCGGAATTATCGATTTTTTTTCTGCCCTATACCCTGGCCTTCGGATACGGCATGGCCCAGGAGGCCATTTTTTAACCAGTTGACCATCCCAGTGCTTTTAGGACTGGCCCTGGGAAAATTTTTACCACCTCTTTTTCCATTGGTTCCGGCGGATCAGGCGGTGTCTTCGGACCTTCGGTTGTCATCGGCGGTCCCATGGGCGGGGCAGTCGGGCAGTTTTTTCATATATTGCTGCCCACGGTCGTAACCCAGCCGGGCGCCTTTGTCATCGTTGGTATGGCAGGTTTTTTCACGGCTGTGTCCAACACCCCAATATCCACCATTATATTCGTCAGTGAGATGACCAATTCCTATCACCTTCTGCTGCCAAGTCTTCTGGTCTGCTCGGTGTGTTATCTTTTGGCCACAAAATGGTCGATTTATGAAAATCAGGTAAAGTCGCGGGTTGACTCGCCGCTCCATGCCGGAGAATTCATGATAGATATTCTTCAGACCATCAAAGTGGAAAAACTCAAATATTTGATCAAAAACGTCAGATGCCTGAATCAGGACATGCCTTTCAGCCAGTTTAAACAAGTATTAAACTTACAAAGAAAAACATTGATGCGCTGCCTGTGGTGGATGAGAAAGATCCGGGTAAATTTATCGGCATGCTTTACCGCCGTGACATTATTGCCTACTATAACCTTCATGTGGCGAGGATCCGGGAATCCCAAACACTGGATCGTTGTCAATAGTTTACCTGATGTAGAAACAGCCCCTTCGCCGGAGCAGTCGCCCCGGCACGGGGGCGTTCACATGAACAAAGAATCTGGTTGAACGTTTCCGGATTGATCCGTCCTGTGCCGGCATCTTTGAGGGTACCCACTATATTTCTGACCATGTTTTTTAAAAATCCTGTGGCACAGATACAAAATTCCAGCCGATCGTAAGGCTTGTTTGCCCAGCTTGCACTGAAAACCGTTCTTACGGTGGAAGATCTGGGGCTGCCGGTATTTTCAAAGGCTTTAAAATCGTGTTCGCCCACAAGGCATTCACAACACTGATTCATAATATCAATATCCAAGTACGGTTTGACATGCCACAGATAATTCCGACCAATGGCAGCGGGAATTTCTCTGTTTAATATGTAATAGCGGTACTCTTTGGAACGAACATGGTACTGGGCATGGAAATCAGGCGCTGCAAGCCGGCAGTCATGGATCACGATGGGCGCGGACATAAGGCTGTTCATCCCTTTTTGAATGATATCAGGGGCAAGACGGGTATTTGCATGGAAATGGGCCACCTGGGCCCGGGCATGAACGCCTGCGTCCGTACGTCCGGACCCATGAATCTTAATGTCCTGGTTTAGAATCATGGATGCTATACGTTCAAGTTCCCCCTGGATGGTGGGTTTATCAGTCTGGCGCTGCCACCCGAAAAAATCGGTACCGTCATAGGCCACTATAATTTTGAAATTTTTTGTCGGGTTATCCGGACTTTCAACTGTCTTAGGCATCATGCAGTATGGCCTTTTTTAAAAAAAAGAGACAAGCATCCAGAAAATTATCTTCAGATGGTTCCATATTTTTCTTCTCATATTCTGGATATTTGGACATACAAATAATCTGCCCAATCATGTTTGTCAATTCGAACCCATGGCTCTCCAGAAATTTCAACTTTGGTAAAATTAGGGACGAATATATTTTTTCTTGAAAATTACAGGGCGTTGGTTTACAGTCTCTGATGACAGACCGACCGGTCTCCCTTGTGTTTTTGTTGAGGAAATAATATGCAGCTTAAAGATAAAATTATATTTGAGGCATTACGTCAGTTTTCAACCAAAGGGTTCATGGCCACATCAACGGCAAACATTATAAATGCAGTGGGGACATCCAAAGGGGGGCTTTATAATCATTTCAAAAACAAAGAGCAATTGTTTTTAGAAGTACTCCGCCAGGCCCGTAAAATTTGGCGGGAACGAAATTTGGCCGGTGTGGAAACCATTGAACGGCCTGTGGATAAAATTAAACATATTCTGACCAACTATAAAGACCATTACCTGGCTGACAGCGCTAATTTCCCGGGCGGATGCATTTTCATCAATCTGACCGTGGAACTCAGTGACCAATGCCCTCATCTGGCCGCCGAGGTGAGTGACGGCTTTGGCAGGTTTAAATCCATGCTCAGGCGTTTCCTTGAACAGGAACGGTTGGCCGGAGCGCTGAAAGAGAGTGTGGATATTGATGGGGCGGTTGAGGTTGTGTTTTCCGGGTTGTTAGGCGCCTGTGTCATGTATACCGCGGACAAGTCCAAACCAAATTTGGATAGGGCCATGGGGGCCCTTGCCGCATACCTTGATAATCTATGCATAACATAAAATGCCCATGGGCAGTTATTATTAAGAGCCTTCGATGAGAAGGCCATAAAGGAGATCTATGATGATGGAAAAATCATTCAAGGCCATGGTGGTTTCGGAAGCAGGGAATAAACAATATCGCCGTGAAATCGTTCAGCGCCAGATAAGGGATCTGCCTGAAGGGAATGTGCTTGTTAAAGTTTATTATTCTTCACTGAACTATAAGGATGCGCTTTCGGCCAGTGGAAATAAGGGCGTTACCAGGAAATACCCCCATACACCCGGAATTGATGCCGCAGGTATAGTGGAGGAAAGTACGGATTCCGCCTTTAAAATCGGTGACCAGGTCATTGTCACCAGTTATGATCTCGGGATGAATACGGCCGGGGGGTTTGGGCAGTATATACGTGTTCCGGCCGGATGGGTGGTCCCTCTACCCGATGGCCTGAGTCTGCGGCAGGCCATGTGCTACGGCACGGCCGGATTTACAGCCGCCTTGTCCATACTGCAACTGGTTAACCATGGCGTGCTGCCGGAGCATGGTGAAATTTTGGTGTCCGGGGCCACCGGCGGTGTCGGCAGCATTGCCGTATCGATTTTGGCCAAACAGGGCTATACCTTGGCTGCCGTTAACGGCAGAACAGACCGGTCCGATTACCTGAAATCCATTGGCGCCCAGCGTATCATCGCCATTGAGGATGCCGTGGATACCAGCGGCCGACCAATGCTTTCCCAACGTTGGGCCGGAGGCATCGATGCTGTGGGCGGTGATATCCTGGCCACGACCATTAAATCCATGAACGCCAACGGCGTGGTGACCACCTGCGGAAACGTTGCCTCTCCGGAGCTGCCCATCAATGTTTACCCCTTTATTCTCCGTGGTGTCACTTTGGTGGGGATTGATTCACAGAATTGCCCCATGGCGGTTCGGCGAAATGCCTGGGAGAAGCTTTCAAAGGAATGGCAAATTACTCAAATGGAAACGGTTGTAGAAGAGATTACGCTCAATGAGCTGGACCAGCGGATTGACAAAATGCTCACAGGCGGCAATAAGGGGCGCGTGATTGTGCATATGCAGTCTTAACGGTAAAACCAAACCACGCCGGGTCACGGATCAAGGCCGATGACCCGGGGTTCTTGATTTGCAGTCCCCTTTTTTAATGATGAAATGGCAATAATCCCTTCAATGATTTTCTGAATGTTTGACAACCACCACATTGTGGCATAACTTAACTGGTAAGCTTAATTATTTTGTGGAAAGAACATATGGAAAGCAATGAATTTAAAATATTCAGATCTCGTTTAGGGCGTACCCAGAAAGAGATGGCCCAGCTTTTGGGTGTATCCATTAAAGCAATACACAGCTATGAGCAGGGATGGCGCAAAATCCCGGGCCATGTGGAGCGGCATGTCTATTTCCTGGTCTCCCGTATCTTGCAGCGGACCGGTGAGAAAAAAAAGTGCTGGGACCTTTTGAATTGCCCGGAAGAGCATATGACCCGGTGCCCAGCCTATGAATTTCAATCCGGGGATATGTGCTGGTTTATCAACGGTACCCGGTGCGAGGGTAAAACCCACGATTCCTGGGATAAGAAAATGGAAACGTGCCGAAATTGTGATGTGTTCGTGGCGTTGTTTGATGAGATGCATGGGGGGTAAAAAAAATGAGTTTGCCAAATAAAAAAGAAAATCTGTGTCGATGTGTGGGCACACAGACCCGGAATGTTCAAAGAACTGCCCTTCCCGGAGTCATTGACCGGATCATCAATACATTGGATGATCCGGAATGCTTTGCCCACATTGGTGATGAACCCATCCATTTTTCCACCTCGGTCAGGGATATGATTGAAAAATTGAGAAATATTTTGTTTCCCGGATATTTTTCAAAGGAAAAAGTGGACAGTGTTAACCAGATCTACCATGTGGGCCGGGAAATCACACGGCTTTACGACATCCTCTCCAGTCAGATCATCCATGTGCTTCGCCATGACTGTCTAAGATTTGACAGGGTCTGTTCGGAGTGTGAACGCCGGGGCAATGAGGCTGCGTTCACGGTGATCGAACAGATTCCGGCTCTGCGAAAGATACTGGCCGCCGATGTAAGGGCCGCCTATGACGGTGATCCGGCCGCTAAAAGCTACGATGAAATTATTTTTTCATATCCGGGGCTGTATGCCATCACGGTTTACCGGGTCGCCAAGATCCTTCATCAACTTGATATTCCCCAGTTGCCCAGGATTATGTCGGAATTGGCCCACAGCCTGACCGGTATTGATATTCACCCGGGTGCCACCATTGGTGAGCGTTTTGTCATTGACCACGGCACCGGCGTTGTCATCGGGGAAACATCTGTGATCGGTGAAAATGTGCGTATTTACCAGAATGTCACCATCGGTGCGTTGTCCCTGCCCAGGGATGCCGGAGAAAAGTTGCGCTGGGCCAAGCGGCACCCCACCATTGAAGATGATGTAATTATCTACTCCGGGGCCACCGTGCTCGGTGGCGACACCATTATCGGAGCACGATCCGTTGTGGGTGGAAACGTATGGATCACACACTCTGTTCCGGCAGATACCAAAATTTTTATGGAAGAGCCCCGCCTGATTATTAAAAACAAGCAAAGAAAGGAGGCGGTAAGTGAAGGCGATTAAGGACATTACCCAGGCTTGTGGTAACACCCCGCTGGTTTATATAGAAACACACTCTCGGAAATGCGGGGCACACCTGTTCGCCAAACTGGAGTATTTCAATCCACTTGGCAGCGTTAAGGACCGGATTGGTCTTGCCATGATTGAAGCAGGCCTGAAAAGTGGACAGATCGAACCGGAAACACTGATCGTGGAACCAACTTCAGGGAATACCGGTATTGCTCTGGCGTTTGTGGCCTGTATAAAGGGGCTGAAGCTTGTTTTGACCATGCCGGAAACCATGAGTCTGGAACGCCAAAAATTGTTGCGTCATTTAGGGGCACAACTGATTCTGACCCCGGGACACCTTGGCATGCAGGGTGCCGTGGACAAAGCGACCGAGATGGTAGCAACCCACGAAAATACATATATGCCCGACCAGTTCTCAAATCCTGCCAACCCGGCTACCCACCGGATCACTACCGGTCCTGAGATCTGGGAGGCAACACAAGGTCGGGTTGATATCTTTGTGGCAGGGGTAGGTACCGGCGGCACCATCAGCGGGGTGACGGAATATATCAAGGACAAAAAACCTGGTCTTATGTCCGTTGCCGTGGAACCGGCTGAGTCTCCGGTTCTCTCCGGAGGGAAAGCCGCCCCCCACGCCATACAGGGGATTGGTGCGGGTTTTGTGCCGGCTAACCTGAACAGGGAGATCGTCGACCATATTTTTCCAGTCAAAGGAGAAGATGCCATCACTGGTGCCAGAATACTTGCCAAATCCTGTGCAATTCTTTGCGGCATCTCATCCGGCGCCAATTTCCATGCGGCCTTTCAGATAGGTCTGCAGCATCCCGGGAAAAACATTGTTTTTATAGTATGTGACACGGGGGAACGTTATATCAGCACGAACCTGTTCGAGCTGTAATTGCTTTAAATTTCCCTGGGGTCGGTCATGTTTTCCGGGCGCAGCATGTCATCCAGTTGCGCTCGGGTAAGCAGCCCTTTCTTCAAAACCAGGTCATATACACTCCCACCTGTTTTGAGCGCTTCCTTTGCAATGGATGCTGACTGTTCATAACCGATTATCGGAACCAAGGCCGTGACCAATCCGATGCTGGTCTGAACATAATGTTGGCATATATCACGGTTCGCTTCAATGCCCTCAATGCAGCGTGCAACCAGCGTGATACAGCCGTTTTTAAGGATCATCATGCCGTGCAGCAGATCAAAGGCAATGATTGGCTCGGCCATACACAGCTCCAATTCACTCGATTCCGCTGCCATGGATACAACCATATCGTATCCCATGACCTGATAACAGATCTGGTTCATCAATTCCGGGATAACCGGATTTACCTTGCCCGGCATAATGGAAGATCCAGGCTGCATGGGGGGCAGATTAATTTCATTCAGACCACAGCGGGGACCGGAAGAGAGCCAGCGCAGATCATTACAGATTTTTGAAATCTGTACAGCCGCAAGTTTGAGATTGGCAGACATGTGGACAAAAATGCCGGCATTCTGGGTGGCCTCCACCAGGTTCTTGGCCCTTCGCAACTGAAAACCGCTGACCTGGGTAAGCTTCTTAACCACCAGAGTGGCATAACCTGGCGGACTGTTTATGCCTGTACCAATGGCTGTTGCCCCCATGTTAACATCCCGAAATGCCTCGGCTGCCTGTTCGATGGAATTGATGGCGCTGTCAATCATAACCGCATAGGCGCTGAATTCCTGCCCCAGGGTCATGGGAACGGCATCCTGATTCTCAGTGCGTCCCATCTTCAATACGTCTTTAAACGCTTCAGCCTTTCTTTCCAGCGAATTGCGCAGTTTTTCCATTGCGTGGACCAGATTTTTTTTGGCGAGCAGTACCGCCAGTTTTATCGCTGTTGGGTAGATGTCATTGGTGGATTGGGAGCAATTAACATGATCATTGGGATGCAGATATTGATACTCGCCTTTATTATAACCCAAGATTTCCAGACCGCGATTGGCAATCACTTCGTTGGCGTTCATATTGGTGGAGGTGCCGGCACCGCCCTGAAACATGTCAACGGTGAACTGGTCGTGCAGTTTGCCGTACAGAATTTCATCACAGGCCTGGGCTATGGCTTCCATCCTGGCCTGATCAATCCTGCCCAATTCATGATTGGCCATGGCCGCAGCCTTTTTGACCATGGCCAGCGCTTCGATCATGTGTTCAAAATTATTGATATGTATGCCGGAGATGGCAAAATTTTCCATGGCGCGTTGGGTCTGCACGCCATAATATACATCATTGGAAATGTCACGTGTTCCCAGGGAGTCATGTTCCAGGCGAAATCCGCTTGTGACCGTGTCATCAGTTTTCTTGTTTTGAAAAAGTTTATCGTTAAGTATGCGCATGCGTCGATTAATGCTGACTGCAATCCGGGAAACGATCCTGTAAAAAAGATCGGGCTCAGTTTCTCTAAATGCATCAATTTTTTCCCGTGATATCTGCCAGATCTTCACACCGTTTCGGGTAAACGCACCATTGCCGTGGGAATCATCTCCCAGAAAAGCGCTTTCACTGATCATGGATCCCGCAGCCATGGACCCAACTTTGCGTGAAGATCCATGCAGTCCACGCACCAGTTCCACTTCTCCCTCAAGGATAATACCAGCCCATCTTCGGGGCGTTGATTCGTGGAATATCCATTCATTGGACCGATACACCTGCTCCCGGCCTTCGGTGAAAAAATTTGAAAGATCCTTTTCAGTGATACCTGTGGCTTTTGCGGCCAGCTTGATAATATTTTGTTTTATCAACATGAAATTTTCCTACCAATAACTGCGATAAGGAGCAGGGGAAATTGGAGAACGTATTTTTTACGTTCCTGAGTAACTCACCAAAATTATGTTACCACAAAGAAGCAAAAAAATAGTCCCGGTATTGATTAATCCGTAAGGGGGTATAATAATATTTTTATCGACTATTGATTTTAACCCGTCTTTCAAAAGAACACAATAACCCAACGTACCAAGGACAAATTTATGAAGCATTACAGAAAAGAGCTCTGGTTTGAAGTGCCCGGTCGCAGGGCATTTATCAATATTACCCCTAAAGTAGGATAGGCCATGAGACTGCTTTTGGTTGAAGATGATGAAAAAATAGCCAGGTTTGTTGAAAAGGGGCTAAAGGCATCCGGGTTTGCCGTGGATGTGGCCGGTACAGGACCGGACGGCCTGGATATGGCGATAGGTGCGGATTTTGATACCCTGATCATCGATATCATGCTGCCGGGTATGGATGGGTTTGCCCTCATAGAAAAATTGCGGGCCAGTGGCAAAAATACACCCATTATCGTACTTAGCGCCCGGGGCAGGGTGGGGGACCGGGTAAAAGGCCTTGAGGCCGGGGCGGATGACTACCTGACTAAACCCTTTTCTTTTTCAGAGTTGCTGGCCAGGGTCCAGGCACTTATCCGCCGGGCCGGAAACAGCACCGAACCCGTCTCCCTGTCGTATGCGGATTTAAGTGTGGATATTGTCAAACGTCAGGTCAGAAGAGGAGATAAGTTTATCGAACTGCAGCCCCTGGAATTTTCCCTGCTGGCATATCTGGTGCGCAACCGCGAGCGGGTGGTCTCCAAAACCATGATCATGGAACATGTCTGGAATTATAATTTCGACCCCATGACCAATGTGGTGGAAGCCCGTATCTGCCGATTGCGGGATAAGATAGACAAGGGATATTCAAGCAAGCTTATTCATACGGTCCGGGGGGCCGGTTATGTATTAAAGGCGGAAGATGCCTGAGTTTTTCCGCACCGGTTTTTTCAGGAGCATCGCCTTTCGTCTGACGGTATGGTATGCAGGTGTTTTTTCCATCTCATCCTGTGTGGCGTTTGGCCTGTTCTATTTTCTTGCCACCCAGACCATCATGAACCAGGTGGATCAGGAACTCATGGACAAGGCGGGATATTTTCGTACGGTTATCAGCCGAGGCGGAATTGTTGGGGCCCAGAATCTGGCCGTGATTGAAGCCCAGGCGGCAGGGGAAAAGCAGATTTTTTTCAGGCTGCTCTACCCCACAGGCGAGGTCTTTGCATCTTCTTCCATGTCCTACTGGAAAGATGTTCGAATAGATAAGGACATGGTGGACCGGCTGATGAATTCCCGGATTACGGTGTTTAATACGGTTCACATTGCAGGCCAGGAACAGAAAGCCAGAATGATGTATACCTTTGTGGCTTCCAATGTTATTTTACATACCGGTCTTGCCATGAATGCATATTCCCGGTTTTTATCGGGCTTTAAGAAAATATTTTCCATTTCCATGGGGTTTGTGATTTTATTTTCAGCGGTTTCGGGCATGTTTTTATCCCGGGAGGCCCTCTACGGTGTTGCGGCCATCAGGGCCACAGCGAGCACCATAACAGGATCCAATCTGAATGAACGGGTCCCTGAATCCGGCAGCCGGGACGAGCTTGATCTTCTGGCTGTGACATTTAACCGGATGCTGGACCGGATTTCAGCCCTGGTAAAAAGTATGCGGGAGATGTCCGATAATATTGCCCATGACCTTAAAAGTCCGCTGACTCGGATCCGGGGATTTGCCGAACTGGCTTTGATTCAGGAGACCCCGGGGGATATCGAGTCCTACCGGACTATGGCGGCCAACACCATTGAAGAATCAGACCGTCTGCTGGACATGATCAACACCATGCTGGTGATCTCCCGGGCTGAGGCAGGGGAGGCTGAATTTGAATGCGTACCCGTGGATTTAAGTGCAATGATCCTTGACGCCTGGGATCTGTTTGTCCCCTTGGCTGAAGACAAGCAGATTACCTTTACCCAGCAGGTCGAAAAGGCATTGTGGATACAGGGGGATGCCGGAATGCTCCAGCGTGCCTTTGCCAATCTGATTGATAATGCCATCAAATATACCCCTGAAAAAGGCAGTGTTCATTTGACGCTGCAGACCTGGGGCAAAGAGCTGGTTGAAATTCAAATTAAAGATTCAGGGCCCGGTATTGATCCACAAAATCGTGAAAAGATCTTTGAGCGGTTTTTCAGGGAAGAATCTTCCAGGACAACGCCGGGTACAGGGCTTGGTTTAAGTCTTGCCAAAACAATTATAGAACAGCACGCCGGATCAATTTCAGTGCAACCCGGTGAAGATGGGGGAAGTATCTTTATCGTAATATTACCGCATCGTAATTTTGAGATCATTTAAAAATTATCTTTGTGTTTTATTCTTTGTTTACGTCCATAAAGGAACCTTTTGAAATACATTAATATAATTTTAAAGGAGATATAAAAAATGAGACCTGTGGATAAAAAAATCAGAAGGATTACTCTATGTCTGATGTTTTTTGGCCTTTGGGCCTTCCCGGCACTGTCAGGTGCGCAACCCCAAATGGTTCCGGTAAATTTTTCACAACTGGCCGAACAGGCCAAACCTGGTGTGGTCAATATCCAGACAGTAAAGACAATCAAGGGGGGCGGCCGGGTCTTTCGGCATTTTTTTGGTTCTCCGTTCGGGAACCAGCCGGGGTTGGAGGATTTTTTCAGTCCATTTGAGGGGTTGCCGAGGAATCGTACGGAAAGCAGCCTTGGATCAGGCTTTATTATTGATAAGGCAGGATACATTGTGACCAATAATCATGTGATTAAAGATGCGGATCAGATTAAGGTTATCCTTCATAATGACCAGGAATATGATGCCCGGATCATTGGCGCAGACCCTGTAACAGACCTTGCATTGATAAAGATTGATGCCAAGGAGCTGAAACCCTTGAAATTCGGATCCTCCAAGAATGCCCAGGTCGGCTCCTGGGTCGTGGCCATCGGTTCTCCCTTTGGTCTTGAGCAAACAGTGACCGCCGGCATCGTTTCAGCCAAGGGCAGGATGATCGGTTCCGGCCCCTATGATGATTTCATCCAGA
>NZ_DDYV01000143.1:0-2582 GCF_002348205.1 Desulfobacter sp. UBA2225
CTTCGCCCCGCCGCCGGGGCGCCCCGGGTGCGATAGTGCCGTATTACCTGGTAAAAAAATGCGGGAAGTTTCAGTACAGGTAATACCGAGGTATCCCATACGCCCCCGCCCCCGACCGGGGCAGGGCTGGGGCGAGGGGGAGCGACCCAATCTCCTGAAACAGGTTCTCTACAGAGCAGATAAATGCATAAAGGAACTTTTTTAACCTGATAATTGAACCTCTCTGCATCGCAGGATTATGATGCAACCGGAGGAAGGAATGGATCGACGGCGCGGTATAAACAAAAAATTTGCTCTTGGTTTACTAAACCGGGCGGCAAAGATCCCATTTCGGGCATGTAAAAAAATTATTCTCACCTCCCCCTTTTTAAAAAGAGTATATTTCGATAATTACGCATCCTTCCGGTTCCGGTACCTGAAAATAAAAAAAAGCCTCAACCTGCTGAAACCCCGCCAGGTTCAGTGGTTGACGACCTACCGCTGTAATTTCACCTGCATTCATTGCGAGGCAAGCGCCGGGACAACAAAGGTTCATGAATTGACCACGGATGAGGCATTCAGGCTCATTGACGAATTAGCGGAGGCGGGAGTCCGGGGCATCCTGCTGAGCGGGGGTGAGCTTCTCGTCCGGAAAGATATTTTTCTCATTATCGAACACATTTTAAGCCGCGGATTAAAGTACAGTCTTGCGAGTAACGGCTTTCTGGTCTCTGAATTCAGCGAAGAATTCAGGAGACTGAAACCCGTGTTGTATTTTACCAGTATTGACGGGCTGGAACAGACAAACGATAAAGTCCGGGGAGTAAAGGGTGCTTTTAAAAAATGTCTGGATGCTGTGAAATTCTTCGAGTCAATCGGCGTGGAATACAGGACTATCAATACCGTGGTCCTCCCCGAAAATATCCGCGAGCTTCCTGAGCTGAAAAAAACCATACAGGATTCGGGGGCCTCGCTATGGAGACTTGCGATCCCAATCCCTGTCGGAAGGGCAAAGGAGAACCCGGAGGTGTCCCTTGATGCGGAACAGATACAATATCTGTTCGAATTTATCCGATCGGCCAGTAAAGAAATGAAAATCGAGCTTTCCGAAGATGCTGGCTATCTTGGCTGTTATGGGCAGGAACTGAGGTCATATCCTTTTTTCTGCAAGGCGGGGCTTACCTATTGCGCTATCATGCCGGATGGGGAAGTGCTGGGTTGCCAGATTGCTTACGACTCTTCCTTTTCTGAAGGAAATATCCGGACGCGTCCGTTCCGGGAGATCTGGCGGGATGGTTTTTCACGTTTTCGCAAACCCTGTTTTGAAACGGCATGCCGGTCCTGCGGTTTTCTCGAAAAGTGCAGGGGTGGTTGCTGGGGAATGCGGCTGGGAAACAAGCACTGTCTGAAGGATGTCTGGGATGAGCAAAAAACTGATTAAAACACTTGTCCGGGCATATCATACGATACCCCAAGGTAAAAGAGTCTGGCCGGGAAGAGTAATTTTCCCGTTGCGGATGATAGTTCGCGGAGTCGCCAACCTGTATTTTGAGGTGTACCGGATAGATGGCAAGGAGAGACAGTTTTATTGTATCACCAGCTCGAAGGTGGATCATGATTTCATCGGGCAATTCTGCGCGAATGCAGAAATTACAAAAACCGGTGAACTGTACGCCTGGAATTTAAGGAGGTTCATCCGTACTCATAATACAGTGATTATAGATATGCATAAATATCTTTCACCTTTTTTTAGTGACGGTCTGATCACTGTTCCCTGGGTCAGGCAGGTCCTTGATCTGGAAATACCGATGGAGGATCTTCTGAAACATATCAGGGAAAGAAAAAAAATCACCGCGTACCAGGCAGAAATTTCAACAGACACCAGGGCTATAAAAAAATTTTATGAGACCGTATATGTGCCTTATACGCTGAAAAGGTATGCAAATGCGTCGATTATGGATTTTGAAACATTTAATGAATATATGTTAAAAAAATCCGGGGAATTGCTGATTGTAAAAAAAAATGGACTGCCTGTCGGTGGAGCATGCTGTGTACTGGTCCAAAACACCTATCATTGGCGGATCAATGGGTTGATCGATGAAGACTTTTTAAACGATGGCGCAATGGCTGCGATCTACTATTTCGGCATTCAGCGGGCAAAAGAGAGAAAAGCCCTCACCATGGACTTGGGATGGAGCCGGGCATCCATCTCTGACGGAGTCCTTTCGTACAAAAGAAAGTGGCAGGCAAAAATATATCCGGATATAAGAAACCGTGTCATCTATCTGAAGAATCTCAAAAAAGAAGGTCTTATCATTGTGGAAGAAAAAAAACTCAAAGTCATTGTATTTTCAAAAAAAAATGCAGATCTCCCACTGTATGCAGATTCTGGACTTGAATTAAAGCTGGTTGAGCCAGAATCCTGAGCAACCGGCGGCAAACAGCAAAAACACCATCATCAGCTGCTGTACCGACTTATTTCAATGACTGGTGGCGGAATATCCGATGCATATAACGTGGGCTTCTGCCGGGATTTTGTACCTTTTCTCCAGACTTTGCACAAAAAAAGATGAACGATTGGCTCTGTAGAAATGCTGAGTTCA
>NZ_DDYV01000075.1:0-4217 GCF_002348205.1 Desulfobacter sp. UBA2225
ATTTTTATAAATGCTACCGGGCCATGGTACGCTTTAAGGTTAATTGCATCCGCCTCCAGGAGCATGATGTTTGCGAACAGGAACGCAATAAACTTTTAAAAAAGACAAAAAAATACCTTGCCCTTTCGGACCGGTATGCCGATCGCTTCTCCAGACCCATGATCTGGGTAATCTGCGGTATGCCGGCATCCGGAAAGAGCACTTTGGCACAAGCCCTTTGCCTGGCACTGAATATCCGGTCCATCAATTCGGATGTGGTCCGGAAAAAAATTTTTTCAGCCCCGCCGACGGATCCTGAGAACATGCCTTTTGAAAAAGGAATGTATTCGGAAACCGCTACCGGCCGGACCTATGACGCGCTTGTATCTCTGGCAGAAAAAGAAATTAAAAAAGGCAACTCCGTGGTAATAGATGCGACCTTCAGCCGGGAAACATATCGAAAACAAGTGGTTTCCATGGCTGAGCAATCAGGTGCAGGCATCGTGTTTACCGAATGCACGGTACCGGACCCTGTTCTACAAGAAAGGTTGATCATGAGAAAGGGCCGGAACACAATATCTGATGCGCGGATTTCCCATTTTCAATCATTCAAGACCCGGTTTGAACCGATTCGAAAAACAGAGACGAATCACTATATAAAAGTGGATACCGAAGCATCCATGGATGCGTCTCTTTCAAAAATTCTACCCCGGATAATTTAAAAAATTAATGTACTCAAACAACAGGCACAGGGCCTGATGCATAAAAAAAGAAAGGAGGAGCCATGTTCAAGCACATTTTAGCAGCGACAGACCTTGTGGGAGTTAAGGACCCCGTGGTGACAGGCGCCGCTGCCATCGCCGAAACCCATCAAGCCAAGCTCAACATTCTTCATGTAGCGGAGTCCTCCCATGAAAACAACCGACACCTGGTTAAGGATTTTAAAACCGGCGAGGAGATCAATTTTTCGTCGGCATATCAGGAAATTGTCCAGAAAGAACTTTTCGATTTTTATAAACCCATATTGCCGGTGGGCATAGATTTTGATGTTCAGGTTGTTTGCGGATTCCCCTGGGAAGAGATTGTTCGTCAATCTCGGCACCTTAACGCGGGCATGATCGTTCTTGGTCCCCATTCCGAACGTGCCGCTCAAAGGGGTACCGTCCGGATGGCCGGAAAAATTGGCAGCACCGTGGAAGGTGTGGTCATGCGGGAAAATTGTCCGGTGATGATTATCAATCCCTCAGTTCACTTGTCCTCGGCGGCATTCAAAAAAATTGTGGTGGGGGTGGATTTTTCCGTATCCTGCGAATGCGCCTTGTTTTTTGCCCGGAAAACTGCGGAAAAATTCGGGTCGAAAATTTTCCCCTTTCACATGATCCCCGTGCCGCCGTATCCCAAGTATACCAAGGAAGATTCTGAAGCAGACCTAAAAAATACGAAAAAACGCCTGGAAGCGTTCTGCCGGGATTTGATCAAAGAGACCGATTACACTTATCAAATCTGGGGCGGGGCGTTGCCCCATCTGGAACTTGTTAAATGTGCGGAAAAGAACAATGCCGACATAATCATTCTGGGATCCCACACAAAGAAACAGGGTACAAAATGGTATGCCGGCAGTGCCGTGGAGCGGACCGCCTTCCGCGCCGGATGTCCGGTGATCGTGGTAACGGACCCGCAGGCCCTGGTTTCCTGGGATGAAAACGCGCCCAATGACCCGGCAATCGGTAAAGAGAAAGACCGGTCGATTCATGTGTTTACCGGCAAGCGACATGGATAAGGCAATGCGCCCATTACTTTTTTTTAATTCATGGCGCTTACAATAGCTGCCACATCCACATGGGTTTCAAAATGGCGGGCCAGCATGTCGTACTGCCGGTCCCGCCCATGAAGACCGCAGGATTCGGGGGGCTCAAGTTTGCCTAAGCCCAGAAGCGAAAGCCATTTTTTAAGGATGGGAGCGGAGTCAAAAAAGCCGTGCATGTAAGTGCCCATGACCCGCCCGAAGTCGGCCGCGGCACCGTCAAAGTCGGTGCAGGCCTGCCTGTTTCTCTCTTTTACCCTTAACAGGCCGTTGTCTTCGGGTTTGCCCGAAGCAATCCGGTCCGCGGAAACTGTCCGGCCCATGTGGATCTCATAACCAAGACCCGGAACGCCGTCCCATTCAAACCGGGAAATCGTAGTCGTTTTAGGCGCTTTGAGTACCGTTTCAAGGGGCAGAAGCCCCAATCCATCGGTGTCGCCCGGGGTGCCTTCAAGACCGTGGGGGTCATGGACTTTGGTGCCCAGCATCTGGTAGCCGCCGCATACGCCCAGAACATGACCGCCGTTTTTTACATAAGTCTGAATTTTGGAAGCCCAACCGGTTCGGGCAAGCCAGTTGAGGTCGCTGCGTGTGCTCTTGGAACCCGGCAGAATTACGGCTTTATAGGCAGCCAGATCTCTTGGATGCTCAACAAAATCGACGCCTAATCCATCCACCTGAAACAGGGGATCAAAATCGGTGAAATTGGAGATATGGGGGGTACGCACCACCAGCACCGTGGGGGTCTTGGCAGGATCAATTTTGGCCACAGCCTGCTCGATCACCACAGAGTCTTCGTTGGGAATACGATGATTCACCCAGGGCAGCACGCCGAAAACCGGCTTGTCGGTCTTTTTTTCGATCCATGCCACGCCCTCTTTGAACAACGCAATATCGCCACGGAACCGGTTGATGATAAAGCCTGCGATCATATCCTGTTCGGCCTTGTTCAGACAGGCCAGGGTTCCCACGATCTGGGCAAACACCCCGCCGCGGTCAATGTCTGCCGTGAGGATTACCGGTGCCTTGGCATATGCCGCCATTTTCAGATTTACGATATCCCGTGCCATGAGATTGACTTCAGCACAGGAACCGGCCCCTTCCATCACCAGCACATCATTGCCGGCACGCAGCCGATCCAGGGCCCCGCAGGCCGTATCCCAAAGTTTTGCCTTTTCCCGGTGATATTCGGCAGCGGACAGATCTTTATGCACCTTTCCCAGCAACACCACCTGGGAGCCGATCTGGGTCACGGGCTTGAGCAATACCGGATTCATGTCCACATGGGGGGCAATGCGGGCGGCTTCGGCCTGGACAATCTGGGCTCGGCCCATTTCAAGCCCTTCGGGGGTCACTCCAGAATTATTGGACATATTCTGGGCCTTATAGGGGGCCACCTTATGCCCTTGGTCTGAAAAAATCCGGCAAAGGGCTGTGGCAACCACGCTCTTGCCTACATCAGAACCTGTACCAAGAACGGCGATACATTTTGCCTGCTTTATCTCAATACTCATATTTCGTACTTTTTGCTGTACCCCCGGGGGGTGATCATTAACTCATTATAGATAAATGTAGAACTGTTTCCCACAATCACGATGCTCTGCATGCCCACGTCGGCCTTGTCCAGATCCTTAAGGGAACACAAAACCACCTTCTGGTTGTCCCGCATGGCACCTGTGACAATACCCACAGGGGTGGTGCCGGCCCGGTGTTTTAAAATGATCTCCATGGCCCGGTTAAGCTGCCAGTCGCGCTTTTTGCTTTTGGGGTTGTAAATAGTAATAACAAAATCGGCAAATGCCGCCGCTTCCAGACGTTTTTCAATGATCTCCCAGGGAGTGAGCAGATCACTTAGACTGACGGCTGCAAAATCATGGGTCAACGGCGCGCCCAAAAGTGCAGCACCGGCAGCAAGTGCGGGGATGCCCGGCACCACCTCAACCCACAGGCCGCCTTGTTCGCCGGTATTGCAGGCAATCTTCTTTAATGCCAGCATCTCCAAAACCAGTCCTGCCATGGCGTAGATACCTGCATCACCGCCGGAAACCAGGGCGCAGCAGTGGCCGCCAAGGGCGGCATCAATAGCCGCCTGAACCCGGTCCACCTCCTTGGTCATGCCCGTGGCAAGGGTCTGCTTGTCTTTAATCACATCTTCGATCAGTTCAAGATAGGTTTTGTACCCCACCACAATATCGCAGGCCTCCAGCACCTGACGTGCCCGGCCGGACATGTGGTCTGCCTTTCCGGGCCCTGTACCTATGATGTAAAGGGTATTGCCGCCAGGGCAAGGGTTACTGTTCGGCCTGCCGTTTTCCGTATTAACAGACAACTGTTGTTCCTTTCTTTTTACTGAGTCTCACTCATTTTTTATGGGTTCAGTTCAAAAATTCAGTAAATTCTAAAGCATCTCCTCCCCATTCGCTCATTTGATATA
>NZ_DDYV01000157.1:0-10549 GCF_002348205.1 Desulfobacter sp. UBA2225
CTCGGTCTCCTTGAACAACGTCGGCGAAATTGAGCAATCGCTAAAAAAATACCACAAAGCAAAAAAAATTTTTCGGGAAGGATTAAATATCGCCCGAAAATTATCCAAAGAATTTTCTGAGTTGGAAGCCTACCGAAGCCTTGAATCCCATTTTAGAGCTCGATTGGACGATCTTGAAAAAGATTCCTGAAACCATCTGCGGAAAATCACTTGATACTGTCCCATATCCGCATTGAAGATGGGCTTGCATGTAACAAATTGGCAAAAACTGTTTGACTCAAATCGAGCCCCCCTGATATACACACAACATGCTGTGTGTATATCAGGGGGCGGTAATATTCTATACGTCGAAAAACGTTTGGCGCCTTGTTAAACAAAAAGCAAGTTCCCATCCCTATATATACGGAAAGAAGGCTTCATTTATATTTCATCGTGATAGACGTTTCACGGCATGAAATTTTTTTTTAAACCTTTATACAATCAATCGGAAATTTTGCTATGTCAGTTGAAAAGAATATGTGTCCCAAATGTAATTCACCTTATGCCTATCCTGATGGACTCCTGTGGATATGCCCGGAGTGTGCTCATGAATGGACACCTGGTCAGGCGGCCGATACACCCTCGGAAGATGGACCACGATTCCTTGATGTCAACGGCAATCCTTTGCAGGATGGCGATACGGTAACCACCGTCAAAGACCTTAAGGCAGGGAAGGACACAATCAAATTGGGCACAAAAGTCAAAAACATCAAACTTCTTGATGACCCCGTAAATGGTCACGATATTTCCTGTAAGATTGAAAGATTCGGTGCCATGTACCTTAAATGCGCTGTTGTTAAAAAGGCATAAAAAAAGAGATTTGCTCCATTCCGGAAGGATGGTTTTAAATGCTTCAATCATCTGAAAAAGAGAACGAAAAAATATTATCAGTAACCGTCACCGGATAGCATGGAAATCAAAAATGAATTGACAATACAGGCAAATAGTTATATTATGCGGAGTTTTTTTTAAGTACCCGATATATGATGTCAGATTGTAAGGAGATAAACCCATGTATGCAGTAATCAGAACCGGGGGCAAACAATACAAGGTCCAGGAAGATCAGGTTTTAAAAGTTGAAAAGCTTGAAGGCACCGAAGGATCTGAAATTGAATTTAATGATGTCCTGTTATACTCCGATGGTGAGACCGTAACTTTAGGGGCACCCCAGATAGAGAATGCAAGCGTCAAAGCTTTTATCGTGGAACAGGGCCGAAGCAAAAAACAGCTTGTATTTAAATACAAACGGCGCAAAGGCTACCGAAAAATGAGAGGTCACAGACAACACTACACTGAAATCAGGATTAACTCCATTTCAGCTTAATTGTTTGTCCTTAAGGTATAAATTTGTAACGTGTTAATGAAAGAGAGAGAAGCATGTCACATAAAAAAGCAGCAGGCAGTTCAAAAAACGGTCGTGATTCAAACTCCCAGCGGCGGGGCGTGAAAAAATTCGGCGGCGAGCAAGTCACCGCCGGCAATATCATTATTAGACAGTGTGGCACCAAAATCCATCCCGGCAACAATGTCGGTATGGGCAAAGATTATACCATTTTTGCCAAGATCGACGGTGTCGTGACCTTTGAAAGAAAAGGTCGTGACAGAAAAAAAGTCAGTGTTTATGAAGCGTGAAATTTGTTGATGAGGCCATTGTTATGATCAGGTCCGGAAGTGGCGGTGCAGGGTGCGTCAGTTTCCGGCGTGAGCGTTTCATAGAAAAAGGCGGGCCTGACGGCGGAGACGGCGGCGATGGGGGGGATGTCATCCTCCGGGTGGATCCTTCAAAACGGACCCTGTATGATTATCGCCGCCAAAAAAACTTACGTGCACAAAACGGAGCTCCAGGCTTAGGTCGGCAGAAGCGTGGCAAAAACGGCAGCCACTGCTATTTATCACTTCCTCCTGGTACCATTGTTTTTGATGCGCAAACCTCACAGGTCCTTGTCGACCTCACTGATCCCGACAAAGAAATAGTTATAGCCCAGGGCGGCATGGGCGGACGGGGCAATAAACGGTTTGCCACATCCACCAACAGGGTGCCCAGATTTGCCCAACCCGGAATCCCGGGCGTTGAGATGAAACTTCGCTTAGAGCTCAAACTCATGGCAGATGTCGGGCTTGTAGGGCTACCCAATGCAGGCAAGTCCACCCTGATTTCAGCCATGTCAGCGGCCCGTCCCAAAATTGCGGATTATCCCTTTACCACACTGACCCCCACCATCGGCATGGTGGAACCGCCCTTTGGCGAACCCTTTGCCGTAGCCGACATTCCCGGGCTGATTGAGGGTGCCCATGAAGGCGTGGGCCTTGGGATAAAATTTCTTAAACATATTGAACGTACCGGTATTCTGGTTCATCTTATTGATTCCAGCGGCATTGATCCGGAAAATCCGTTGGAACAATTTGCGCTCATCAACAATGAACTGGCAATGCACAGCGATACCCTGGCAAACAAAACCCAGGTTGTGGTTCTCAATAAAATTGATCTTACGGGCACTGAAAACCGGATTGAGGCCTTTAAAAACGCTTTGCCCGATCAGTCTATTTTTACCATTTCCGCAGCTACGGGCAAAGGCGTTAAAACCCTGATCAAACACCTGGCTCAACTGCTTCAACCTGCAGTACCTGAAGACAAGGAATAGTGCCGGGCAACGGATACAGCCAAGATGAATGCAGGACTTTTCGGCGGCACATTCAATCCCATTCACAACGGCCATTTAGGCATTATCCAATATGTCAAGGCGCATTATGCCTTTGAGACAATCATACTTTACCCGTCAGCCCTGCCCCCCCACAAACCGAACCTTAACCTGGCTTCCGCCCGGGACCGCCTTACCATGGTAAAACGCGCGATAAAAAATCTAAATGGGTTTCAGGTGTCTGACATTGAACTGCAGCGTAAAGGTCCGTCATTTACCATTGACACCATATCCCAGTTTAAAACCATATTTGGCAGCCACACCCGTTTTCATCTGCTTTTAGGCTCGGATGCTTTTTTTGACACGCCCTCTTGGAAACAGGCCAATAGAATTTTTGGGGCACTGCCCGTGATCGTGATGCAGCGCGGTGAAAGAACCGGCATGGAACCTTATGCTTCCTTTATTGACGAGCACGTTTCAAAAGGCTACAAACTTAAGAACGATAATATTTTTGTCCATGACCGGCTTTTTCCGATCCGTATCTGCAATGTTCCAAGAATTGATATATCATCGACACAGATACGGAACCGAATCAAATCCGGCAAATCTATCTCAGGACTTGTACCTGAAGATGTTGAGACTTTTATCAGAACAAAGGATTTATATAAATGATCGCCCTCCAAGAGGAATATATCCCCTATCTTGCCCCCATATTTGACCGAAAACCCAAACGCGTAACCGCACTGATGGTCAGTGAATTAACCTCCTACACAGACATGGTGGTGATTGTGGAAGCCGGATCAAGCCGGCAGGTAACCTCCCTTTCCGAACATATTATAAAATCCCTTAAGGAGGCAAAGATAAAGACTTTAGGTACAGAAGGGGTCAAGGAAGGCCAGTGGGCGCTGCTTGATTTCGGGCACCTGATCATCCATATCTTTGAATCCGATGCCATGGCATTTTACGACCTTGAAGGACTTTGGAGTGATGCCGCACCGGTTGATCTCTCCGAATTTGGTAGGCAAACAGAAACAGATATGGATGATGACGATGGGTTCTGAAAAAAGACCGGTCAATATCTTGATGATACTTGACGGCTGGGGGATCAACCCATCGGAAGAAGGCAATGCAGTGGCCGCCGCCAATACACCGTTTCTGGACAGGCTCATAGACGAGTGCCCAAACACAACCCTTAAATGCTGCGGTGAGGCTGTGGGACTTCCCGACGGTACCATGGGAAACTCCGAGGTAGGCCACATGAACATCGGGGCCGGCAGGATCGTGGCCCAGGATTTTGTCCGGATCAACACGGCCATCCGGGATAATAGTTTTTATTCCACCCCGGCCCTTGTTTCAGTTATGGACAAAGTTAAAAAGACAAACAAAAGTCTTCATCTTTTGGGATTGCTTTCCGATAGCGGGGTTCACTCCCACATCAATCACCTGTTTGCTTTAATAAAAATGGCCAAAAATAAGGGCATTACCCGGGTTTATATCCACCCCATCATGGACGGCAGGGACACCTCTCCCACATCCGGCATTAAATTTCTAAAACAGCTTGACGAAAAAATCCAGGATATTGGCACAGGAAAGGTGGCGACCATGACCGGACGCTTCTGGGCCATGGACAGGGACACCCGCTGGGAAAGGGTACAAAGAGCCTATGAACTTTATACCCAAGGTATAGGCGTTGATGCATCCAATCAGTCACCTGTCCAAGCCATACAGGCCGCCTACGAGAGGGAAGAAACCGATGAATTCATCAAACCGGTATACTTTTGCCCAGGCAATGAAGGAAAAATTGAAGAAGGCGATGGCCTTATTTTTTTCAACTTCCGGGCCGACCGGGCCAAGGAGATCACCCGGGCATTCACGGAAAAAACCTTTGACGGTTTTGAGCGTACCACCTGCCCAAACCTTTGCGATTTTGTGTGCATGACCCAGTATGACGAACACTTTGATCTGCCTGCAGCCTTTGCCCCCGAACATCTGGACAAAATTTTCGGGCAGATCCTAAGCGAAAATAAAATTTCCCAGCTTCGCATTGCAGAAACTGAAAAGTACGCCCATGTCACCTATTTTTTTAACGGCGGTGATGAGGCGGTTTTTGACGGGGAAGCGCGTATCCTCATCCCCTCTCCCCGGGATGTTGAGACCTATGACCAGAAACCTGAAATGAGTGCGGACAAAGTGGCGGAAAAAGCCTGCGAGCAGATCCGTTCAGGCAAATTTCAATTTGTGGTGCTTAACTTTGCCAACATGGACATGGTTGGGCATACCGGTATATTTGACGCGGCGGTAAAGGCATGTGAAACCGTAGACAGCTGTGTAGAAAAAGTGGTGGAAGCCATCTGGGAAACCGGTGGTACCGCTTTTATCACCGCAGACCACGGCAACTCAGAACAGATGCTGGCCCAGGACGGATCCCCCCATACGGCCCATACATTAAATCCGGTAAGATTTATTGTTGCAGCCAAACCAGCACCTGCCATCAGCCTTCTGGACGGCAAACTTGGAGATATTGCGCCAACCATACTCAATGTTCTTGGAATAGCGCAGCCTTTCGAAATGACAGGTCAATGCCTGATCCAAGATAAATAAATAAAACAATATCAATAATAATTTTTTAATTTAACAGTTTATTAATTATGACACTTGATCAAGTTACCGACTATATTACCGGCAAAGAAATAGACAATGTCGGCGCTGAAGCCAGCCGACAGATTTTTGAAAAATTCCTGGTGGAGAGCAAAGGATACGCCAAATCAGATGTTCTTGTGGACGTCCCTCTGACCGTCCAGTTCAAGGGCGAAGACTATCCATCCGTAATTGATCTGATTGTAAGGCTGGAAGAGCGCCCCTTTATGGCCATCACCTGTGTGGCGGGGTCTATTGGATCCTATGAAAGGGAAATCCTGGCCGGTGCCAGACTGGTTTATGACCATATCATTCCCTTTGCCATATCCACGGATGCCAGAGACGCCATTATCAAGGATGCCTGCACAGGAAAAACCATCGGACATGGACTTGACGCCATTCCGGATTATTCCCAGGCCCAGGCCATTCTAAAGAAAATTGAATCCACGATCCTTGATCCGGATAAAAGAAGCGGTGAGATGATTATCTACCGATCTTTCAACATAGAAAAGATCAACAAATAACGACTTAGGATTCGATGCCCTGGCTAATGGGGGGGGGGTGGAAACATTCGCTCTAAAACATGAATCATCGAGGATGAATCTTCATATCCTCAATGATTCTGGTGTCCAGACAGGAGCGGATGAATTGATTCATCGGTCCTTGGCTATTGGTTTCATAGAATTCCAGCATCAGAGTGTTGAATTCCAGTTTGCGTTTTGCCGGAATATTGATCCCGGGAAATCCATTTTGAAGAAGAAACCCGTTCATTACAAAACGGCCGGTGCGTTTATTCACATCATGGTAGAACTGATTTCGAGCCATTACCAAAAAATAATGGATTGCCCGGTCATATACATCACGATATTCAACGGCACTTGACAGCATCAGATTAAACTGTTCCGCTAACTGCCCTGCCGTGGGGGGGGTATAGGGGGTGCCGGCAATAGTGACAATGCCGTCCCTGAATTTTCCCCAGGTCATCGCATCTTCTTTTGCCGCTATCTTGTGAATCTCATTAACCGTTGGAATATCGACTTTAAAATTATTGTCCTCAATCACGCTGAAAATGTATCTCCAGGCTTCTGCCTGATTCAGCGCGACCTGCTGATCCGAAATCTTATGACCGCCTACGGTTATCCCGTCAAGCAGGGTCTGAATTTCAGGAATCGTGAAATTCAGACCTTCCAGGTTTACTGCATCACACACAAACTCGGGCAGCATTCTTTTCGTGTGCATCAATGCCCGGTTTTTATCGGGGTGCATTCCCCAATAACGGTCCTGCATAGCATTTGCCTTCTTATGCCCGGGGCACATCCTTTCCGCAATGTTTGCATACGGTGGCCCGGTTTTTAATGATCTCGGCACAAAAAGGGCATTCCCGGGTAAAATGGCGTTCATGAAGCTGTTCAATTGCTTTTTTCACCCCTTCCTGTAATACCGGGGTCGGGAACTTATGGTTGATCAAATGCTCCACAGCCGTTGCATCACCTAACTCACCCACCATGTCTACGGCTTTCAGCCTTGCCTTGGGCGGAATTTTTGGGTTCAGACAGATCTTTAAAATCTCATCCCAGTCTTTGGAAATGTAATAATCCGTGAGGATGGAAAAGGTCTGTTTCATCAGCTCTTGCCGGGCTTGTTCCGCCACAAGCGCCGCATCATCCAGAACAGAACCTGTACCGCCCAGGGGACTGAACACGGGCATGTATTCAAAATTCTTGGCGCCTGGCTCGCAAAAACATCTGTACGAGGCGGGTGCTTCCACTGAGTCCATCATATGCTGCCAGCCCTTTTTATAAGAAGGACAGTCATCGTTAAAACAGACAAAAAGATAGGGGGTCTGCCAGCCCAAACCGTCTGAAAAATTGATAGGCGGGATCTCCCACAGGGTCATGACCTCATCGCAATGAGGACAATGGGGTTTTTCCATTTTTAGATATTTTTCAAGCAGTTCTTCTTTGGTTTCAAATGCCATTGTTTTCTCCTTATGATAGTGGTGCCGGATCACACACCGGCATCAACTATCATAATAAGCACAGGGGGATGGTTGTCAAACCATCCCCCTCCCCCTATTGTGTTCTATTTGAGTTATTCTATGGTTGCCAGTACATCATCCTTGGCCACTGAATCACCTGTTTTAAAATTAATGGCGGTAATGGTTCCGTCGACTGTTGCCAGCAGGGCATTTTCCATCTTCATGGCCTCAATCAAGACAACGGTATCGCCTGCGTTCACCGCATCTCCCACATTTTTCGTATACTTGACAATCATGCCGGGCATAGGTGCCAAAACAGGCGTCCCGGAGCCTGCCGGTGCAGCAGGTTTGGGTTTTGGTGCAGGTGCGACCGATTTTGCTGATGGGGGCTTCGGAGCCGATACTGCAGGGGGTGCAGGAGGTGTTGGTGCTGCAGGGGCAGACGGTGCAACAGGAGCTGCCGCAGGTGCGGCGGAAGCAAGGGCGGCATAGGAAATCATTGGAGAACCACCCACTTCATCGACACCAACCTCAAAACATTCACCGTCCACAAATACATTAAAGGTTCTGGCAAACTCGCTTTTTTCAGGAAGATCCCCAGCAGGTTCAATGAGCTTGCCTGCTTTGGCCTTTTTAATCATATCCTCTTGTTTTTTAACATCTTCCAGGGTAATGGGTTTGACCGTGTCAGGCACCTGTTCCTTACCGTATTTTTGCATCAGGTATTTTTTGCCGGTTACAGGGAACAGGGCACAGAGAATAAGATCCTCATCATCCACAGCCAGATCGCCGATCTCTTTCCTGGCTTTTTCAAGTTCCGGCGTCAAAACTTCTGCCGGACGGCAGGTGATCGGCTCTTCGCCTCTTTCATAGCCCTTGAGCGCTTTTTTCTGCACTTCAGCATCAATGGGAACTGCTGTTTTGCCGTACAGGCCGTAACATAAATCCTTGACCTGGGCCGTAATCATTTTGTAACGCTCTTCCTTGGTGTCAAAAAGCACATTGTTCACCGTCTGGGTACCCACAATCCGGCTGGTTGGCGTTACAAGGGGAATCTGTCCCAGTTCTTTCCTGACCCTGGGCAGCTCTTTGTACACCGCATCAATTTTGTCCAGTGCATCCATTTCCCGAAGCTGTTTTTCCAAATTGGCGCGCATGAAGTCAGGTGTCTGGTGCATAAGCACATTGATATCAATCAGTGAGAGCTTGGTGTCATCCAGCAGATGCTTATACTTGGGTATCACATCTTTTTCCAGGGTCTCATTGATCCGGGTAAGTGCCTTGATATCAAGTCCCGTATCCCGACTTGTGCCCAAAAGGCTCATCACAAGAGGCTCAAGTGCTGCATGGGATGTTCTGTATGCATAAGGGGTCATGCAGGTATCAATAATATCAACGCCTGCCTCTACGGCCTTGAGATGAGTCATGGGGGACATGCCCGATGTAAAATGGGAATGCAGGTGAATCGGGGGCTTAACTTCTGCTTTCAGCGCTTTTACGAGCTCAAAGGCGTCATAAGGGGCCATCAATCCTGCCACATCCTTGATGCAGATGGAATCGGCACCCATATCCTCAAGGACTTTGGCCTTTTTCAGATAATACTCCAGGTTATACACATCTCCGCCCAGGCGTGGCTCTGTCAGTGTATAGCAGATGCAGCCCTGGAAATGTGCACCACACAATTTGATTACGGGTACAACGGTTTCGAAATTTCTGTAATCATTAAGGGCATCAAAGGTCCTGAAAATATCCAGCCCGTTTTCCACGGTCTTTTTAACAAAAAGTTCGGCCAGGTCATCGGCATAATTACGGTACCCCACAAGGTTTTGGCCGCGCAGCAGCATGGAAATTGGCGTTTTCTTGAAATACCGTTTCAGGGTGCGAAGCCTTTGCCAGGGGTCTTCGTTGAGATACCGATGCATGATGTGAAAGGAAGCGCCGCCCCAGACCTCCACGGCCCAGAATCCGATTTCATCCATCTGCTCGGCCACAGGAATCATATCTTCGGTACGGCCCCGGGTGGCAAACAATGACTGATGGCCATCTCGCAGGGACAGATCCTGAATTTTCAGGGGATTTTTTACCTTTGGTCGCGTTTCTGAATAATCCATCTCAACCATTTTAACTTCATTGTGATCGGTCATAATATCCTACATAAATTATCTTTTATTGTATTTTATCATTTCAGCATTCTTTGCCGTATCATTGCGTTGGCATTCATAATTGCCTGCCGTCCGGAAAGGCCCCAAAGGTTGATCTGGCCAACCGGGGCAGGTTTCACCGCAGCATTGGAAGCCTGTTTTTGCAGTGCAATAATGGCTGCCTCTTCCTGCGTTCTGATGTACATCTGAACAGCAGCCATGGCAGCAGCCAATTTTTTGTTTTTCATAAAAAAGGTCTCCTTGGCCATAACCGGTTTAGCGGATTAAGCTATCCCATGGCTGTTATACAGGAATATTTCCGTGTTTCTTGGCCGGCCGGAATTCCCGTTTGGTTGCCACAGCCTCAAGGGCATCTATGAGCCTTGGCCGGGTTTCACTCGGCACGATCACCGCATCCACATATCCCCTTGCTGCGGCACAATAGGGATTGGAGAACTGGGTATTGTACTCGTCTATTTTCTGTTTGCGCATGGCGGCCGGGTCCTCGGCATTTTTAATCTCCCTTGCATGGATGACGTTTGCCGCGCCTTCAGCCCCCATGACCGCCACCTCGGCCATGGGCCAGGCAAAGGCCATGTCCGCACCAAGATGCCTGGAGCACATGGCGATATATGACCCGCCGTAGTCTTTTCTTGTGATCAGCAAAAGCTTGGGCACCGTGGCCTCGGAGTAGCACCACANNAGAAGTTTTGCCCCGTGCCGGATAACCCCCCCCCACTCCTGGTTGGAACCGGGCAGATAACCCGGCACATCGGCAATGGTAAGCATGGGAATGTTAAAGGCGTCACAGAACCGGATAAAGCGGGTGGCCTTATCAGAAGCGTCAATATCCAGGCAACCTGCCATAACCATGGGCTGGTTGGCAATGATGCCGATGGGACGACCATTGAGCCGGGCAAAACAGATCACAATGTTTCTGGCAAAATACTGGTGGGGTTCAAAAAAGTAGCCGTCATCCACAATAGCGACAATAACCTGTTTGACATCATAGGCCTGGTTGGACTTGTCCGGAATAATGGTATCAAGGACCGGGGCCATGCGATACGGTGAATCGTCCGTGGGTTTGATCGGCGGATCTTCCATGTTGTTGGACG
>NZ_DDYV01000040.1:0-5375 GCF_002348205.1 Desulfobacter sp. UBA2225
GGGTTACGATCTCATCGTCCTGGACATTATGCTGCCGGGCATGGACGGCATCGAGATTCTTAAAAGCATTCGGGGCATGGGCCTGGTCATTCCAGTGCTCATGCTGACCTCGAAGTCTTCCGAGATCGACAGGATTCTCGGTATAGAACTCGGGGCGGATGACTATATTACCAAGCCCTTTTCCATCCGGGAACTCGTTGCCCGGATCAAATCCATATTCCGGCGTATGGAAAACCTCTCCGTCATGAAGAAGAGCGCGTCAGAATACATCATCCAGGCCGGGGGGCTCGTCATTGATCCCGAAAAACGCAAGGTCACCGTTGCAGGGAAGCATGTGGATCTTACGGCAAAGGAGTACGAGCTTCTCACCTTTTTTGCCCGCCATCCAAGCCGGGTGTTTAACCGGTCCCAGCTTCTGGAAAATGTCTGGGGATACGGCCACGACGGCTACGACCATACCGTCAACTCCAATATCAACCGTCTGCGGGCCAAAATAGAATCCGACCCGGCCAATCCGCAGTATATCTTGACGGTCTGGGGGGTAGGATATAAATTTACGGAGACGGATGAGGCTGATGTTTAATTCTTTGTACTCCAAAATTGCCGCAGGCCTGGCCGCCCTCTTTTTTGTGGTGGGCCTGATTTTTATCGGGGTGACCGTCTTTGCAACAGATATGTACCAGCAGGAGGTGAACCAGAAGCTGAACACGGGCCTGGCCCGACAAATCGTCAAAGAGCGGATTCTCATGGAAGAGGGTTGGGTGAATCAGAAGGCGCTCAGGGATATCTTCCACATGCTCATGGTCATCAACCCCGGTATTGAGATCTACCTTCTGGATGTTGATGGGAACATCCTGACCTTTTCCGCCCCCGAAGGCAGGGTCAAGCGCAGCAAAGTGAACCTCGCCCCTGTAAAGCAATGGCTGGACGGCACTATGACCCCGCCGGTTCAGGGGGATGACCCCAAAAACCTTACCGAAAAAAAAGTCTTTTCAGCGGCACCCATTGAACGAAACGGCATCCTTGAGGGCTACCTCTACGTCATTTTGGGCGGGGAGGAATACGATTCCGTTGCCCAAAAACTCAAAGGCAGCTATATACTCCAGCTCTCGGCCTGGATGATCGGGGCAGGTCTCCTCTTTGCTCTGGCCGCTGGTCTGGTCCTCTTCGGCCTTCTCACCGGGCGGCTGAAAAAACTTGCCGCCGTCATGGAGGCTTTTGAAGGAGGAACTGCAGGGGTTGATGTCGATCTGCCCAGGGGCCAGGGACCGCCCGATGAAATTGACCGGCTGAGCACCACTTTCAGGGAGATGGCTGCCCGGATCAAGGCCCAGATGGCGGAGCTGAAGGCCTCTGAGCAGATGCGGCGGGAGCTGGTTGCCAATGTCTCCCATGACCTGCGTACCCCTCTGGCCACCCTGCAGGGGTATATCGAAACCCTGCTCATCAAGGAGAATCAATACTCTGCCGAAGAACGGCACCACTACCTTGAGATTGCCATCCGCCACTGTCGCCGCCTCAACACCCTGGTCACGGAACTGCTTGACCTGGCCCGCCTGGAGTCCGCCCACATGGATCTTTTTCCGGAACCCTTTGACCTCAGGGAGCTGATCCAGGATATCTGTCAGAAATTTACCCTTGCCGCAGAACAAAAAGAGATTGAACTGAGCCTGAGTTTCGAAAAGACCGTTCCCTTGGTTGAGGCGGACATCGCTCTGATTGAGAGGGCCCTGGAAAATCTTATTGAAAACGCCTTGCACTATACCCCGGCAAAGGGCAGGGTGTCTGTTGCGGTTTCCTTGGAAACCGAGGTAATGATCCGGATCAGCGACACAGGCCCGGGCATCCCTGAAAAAGAGCTGCCCCATATTTTCAACCGCTTCTACCAGTCCGATCCGTTTAGCAGAAAAAAAGATGGGCACACTGGCCTGGGCCTTGCCATTACCTCCAGGATTCTCCAACTCCACGACCGAGAGATTCAGGTTGAAAGTCAAGCGGGCAGGGGGAGCTGTTTTTCCTTTTCCCTGCCCCCGTGGCAGCGGTCCTAATAAAATTCAATGCCGGGGTAAAGCCCCCCATGGTCGATTTTTTGTGATAAACTTGTGACCTTTGACCGATCTATCTGTGATGTTATCTTTCTAACATAAGGGGTAAGGAAACCCAAAACCCTTAGAAAGGAGATTTGCCATGAAATCCAAACAGATCATTCTAACCCTTACGACCCTCACCCTGTTCATCGCCCTTGGATTCTATGCCTTTGCAGGCATGGAAGGGGAGGTGAAAGAGGACGCCATTAAAAAAGAGGGGTCCGGAAACATGATGGACGATAATATGATGAAACCCGAGATTGCCACCTTTGCCGGAGGCTGCTTCTGGTGTATGGAGGCGGACTTTGAAAAAGTCAAGGGCGTCCAAAAGGTGATTTCAGGATACACCGGCTGTCATAAGCCCCATCCCTCATATAAAGAGGTCTCCAGCGGCGGCACAGGCCACACCGAGGCCATTCAGGTCTATTTCGACCCAGAGGTGGTAACCTATAAGGAACTTCTGGACTACTTCTGGCGCCACATCAATCCCACGGATGCCGGCGGACAGTTTGTGGACCGGGGCAATCAGTACCGCTCTGAAATCTTTTACCACACCGACAGGCAAAAGATGGAGGCCGCGGCTTCCAAAAAGGACCTGTTATCCGCCATGGTCTTTGACAAGCCCATTGTCACCCGGATCACGAAGGTTGAGACCTTCTATCCTGCCGAGGCGTACCATCAGGACTATTATAAAAAAAACCCCATCAGCTACAAATACTACCGGTGGAATTCGGGTCGGGATCAGTTTATCGAAAAGGCCTGGAAAGACACGCACATGAAAAAAGACGGGATGAAAGCGGCGTGGACGCGCCCCTCAGATGCCGCCATCAAAAAAATGTTGTCCCCCATGCAGTATAAAATCACCCAGCACAAAGGCACGGAACGCCCCTTTGAGAATGCATACTGGGACAATAAAAAAGAGGGGATTTATGTGGATATCGTATCCGGAGAACCATTGTTCTCATCAACGGATAAATTCAAGTCCGGTACAGGCTGGCCCAGTTTCACCCGACCCCTGGAGCCGGAGTATATCGTTGAAAAGACGGACAAAAGTCTGTTCATGACACGCACCGAGGTCAGAAGCAAGGTTGCCGATTCCCACCTGGGCCATGTGTTTGGCGATGGTCCAGCTCCCACGGGCCTTCGGTACTGCATTAATTCAGGTGCCTTGAAGTTCATCCCCAAAGACAAACTGGCCTAAGCGGGATATGAAAGGTACGCAAAGCTCTTCTAATCCGATCCGAGTCCTTGATCCCTCAAAAAGCCCGGCAGCATGTGGCTGCCGGGCTTTTTGTTGGAAAGACTAAATAAATATTAATTTTTATTTACACCAAATTGTTTAGTTCTATTGAAACAACGTATTTATAGGTGTTTGGGACTGATGACAACTTGACATAAAATCATAATAACTTGAATTATTACTATTTGGTATGAATTCTGCTGTATGGGGTGTTACATGGCTTTAATGCTTCTTAGTGTACTGATTTTACAATACTTTTTTATTAATCCGTACTTATTAAGATGTTATTTTCTACGATAGAATCTGAAATCACTGAACTCTTGGAGGTTCTTTATGTCGTTTTAAAGACTATCGAAACGTTAGTTGATGAAGACTTCCCGGATCTCAGTCATGATGTCAGGGAAAGATTTTTAGATGTCCAATTAAAGTTTGATAGTGTCTCTAAATTGTTCAACTATCAACAATTTAATGGTCGGGATTATTCAAGAGCCGTGAATATAGTCAAGAATCGTGGTTATGCCTCAATTTCCGAATTATCCAGGGAACTGGGAATTATTTACAAACAATCAGTAGAGATGATTAATGAAATGGAACGACAGGGAATTGTCAAGACTCTTGACCAGGAAAGGGCCGTTAAAGGCATTAGAACTTATAATTATGGTTATAAGCAAAACGAATAGTATTTTTTTTCCGGGATTTGATTATGTTTCCTTCAATGTCACGGGGGGCCGGTCATGTCCACCTACCACCCTTAGGCGCTTGTGAACACTCTACTCTGAAACATAAAGCTTACGCAGGAATAGACCGTTATGATTCTTGATGACTATCTGATTATTCTGGAAGCTGAAAAAGGGTATTCTGCCCATACGCTTCGTGCCTATTTTACGGATATAAAAAGCTTTATCCTTTTTTATCTGGAGACTTGCAACTGCAGGGATGAAAACTGGCAACAGGCATTTGAAAAAACGGTCCAACAGGTAGACAAGATGATCTTGCGCAGATATCTTGCAGCCCAGACTGCCTTAAAAAAAAGTAAAAAAACCCTTTCAAGGCGTCTATCCGCATTAAAATCTTTTTTTTGATTACCTGGTCAGATCCGGGATGATTTCGTTAAATCCTGCTGATGCCATCCCTTTTCCAAAACTTGAGCAAACCCTTCCCAAGACCATGAGAATTGATGATATTTTCAGGCTGTTGGACACCATGAAAAGAGATTCCTGGATGGACAGACGCAATCTTGCCATGTTTGAGACTTTTTATTCCACGGGCATACGAATCGGTGAGCTTCACATGCTCAATATCCAGGATATTGATTTTAATGCCGGACTGATCCGGGTCATAGGCAAAGGAAACAAAACGCGCACATCATACCAGTGGGCAAAAGTGCCCTTGATGCCATCCAAACCTACCGGGCTGATCTTAAGAAAAATTATTCTGCCGTATTTTTAAATAAAAATTTTGGAAGGCTTGGCAGGCGGTCCATTCGACGTATTCTGGATAAGGTGGTCTTGGAATGCGGGTTAGGCTTAAAAATATCACCCCACACCTTACGGCATACCTTTGCCACTCATATGCTGGATTCCGGTGCAGATCTTCGGGGTATTCAGGAGATATTGGGCCATGCCAGCCTGTCTACTACCCAGGTGTACACTCATGTGAGCATGGATCGCCTGATGGCGGTGTACGACAAAGCCCATCCACGAAGTTAGGGCGATTGGCTTTAATTACATCAATGGGGCGGCGGTTTTGAAAATTTTGATACGGATGGCGGCTGTATTTGGCCGCCCTTTAAAACAATCCACAACAGACTCAACTGCGAGTGTCTGATAAGCCTGCTTTTTAAATTTTAGCTTCATTTTAAATCACTTAGCATATTTTATTCTGCATTTATTCTGCAAAACATGTATTTTATTCTGCAATTTTCCATTGGGGGGTCTTTTTAGAACCCTCGTTTTGAATTTTTCCTGATCTTCGAAGTTTCGTAAGAAGATTGGCAATTTTTTTCTTTTTTTGTTCATTATCCAACTCCCCATTCGCTCATTTGATAT
>NZ_DDYV01000299.1:0-429 GCF_002348205.1 Desulfobacter sp. UBA2225
TTATCAATATTGATAATGAATACGGCACCCGACTGGCAGACAGCCTTAACCTGCCCGTAATCCGGGTCAGTGCCGATCGTGAAGCCGATATCCGGGCAATCGACATTACAGACGACATCCATGGCCTGAGAGCAACCCTGGATTTCAGTGGTGTACACGCGCCCATGACTTCCGTACTCACGGGTCGCTTCAACTTAGAGAACATCTTATGTGCGGCCGGTGCGGCTTTTGCCACAGGTATCTGCCCTGAATCCATTGCCCGGGGCATTGCGGCCCTTGAACGGGTACCCGGCCGGCTTGAAAAACTTCCCACCGAGCTGAACCGTCATATCTTTGTGGATTATGCCCACACCCCGGATGCCCTTGAATCCATCCTGAAAACCCTTGCCGGTCGGGCCCCTGCACGACTGATCACGGTGTTTGGGTGCG
>NZ_DDYV01000299.1:461-17189 GCF_002348205.1 Desulfobacter sp. UBA2225
CCGAGAACCGAAGATCCGAATGCCGTTATTGACGAAATTATAGACGGTATCCGTGCCCAGGGATTCAAAGAAATCGACCTTTACAGCCCCGGTGCCTGTGAAAAAGGATATATCCGGATGACCGACAGGGCCAAAGCACTGGCTTTAGGCGTTCGGATTTCAAAACCCCAGGACATTATCGTGGCGGCAGGCAAAGGCCATGAAACATACCAGATCACCAATGCAGGCACCATTCACTTTGACGACAAAGAGCACTTAACCGATGCCTGCACCAACGCATTGACGCCCAGACCATGGGATCTTGCGGATCTTTCCAACGCCATCGGGTGTGACGCCGTAACCGTTTGGGGACAAAAAACGGTTACCGATGCCAAGAGACCGGTTTTCAAAGGAATCAGCACCGATTCAAGAACCATCTCTCCGGATATGATATTTTTGGCATTGGCAGGGGAACATTTTGACGGACACACCTTTATTCCGGACCTGGCAAAAAAAGGAATCATCGTCTTTGTTGTCAGGCAGGGTTACCTGAACACCCTTGATTTAAATCAAAAGCGACTGATGGACAAACCCCGTGTCTGCTTTTTTGAAGTGCCGAACACCCTGGCTGCCCTAGGACGCCTGGCCCGCTATCATAGAATGCGCTCCAATGCCCGGGTGGCAGCCCTGACAGGTTCGAATGGAAAAACATCCACCCGGAGAATGGCCGAAGAGATCTTTTCTCTGCACCATGACACCCTGGCCACCCAAGGGAACCTGAACAATGAAATCGGCCTGCCCCAGACCCTGCTCAGACTGGCAGATATCCATGAATGGGCCGTGGTCGAGATGGGCATGAGCAACCCGGGCGAAATCGCACGCCTTTCCGCCATTGCCAAGCCCGACATTGCCCTGATCACCAACACCCATGGTTCGCACATGCAAGGTCTGGGCTCACTGGATAACGTGGCCCGGGCCAAAGCTGAAATTTTTAAAGGCCTGAACCCCGGCGGCACAGCCATCCTTTTTGCCGATGACCCAAGACTTGAAATCCTTGTCCAGGGTGCAAGGGAAAACCCGACCACAGGCAGCGTGATGCTTTTCGGCACACAAAGCAAAAGCGATGTACGTTTATCGGAAATCAACACAACGGATCACGGCATCACCTTTTCCCTTGACATGGATGGGCATGCACGCCAATACACGGTCCCCTCCCCTGCTGCGTTCATGGCCTTTAATGCAGCCGCTGCCGCTGCCCTGGCAAAGGCCGCCGGTATTGATGAAACAGATATTGCCCAGGGGCTTGAAGCGTTTGTCCCGGTCAAGGGCAGAATGCGTTTGAGGCATCTTGACAACGGCATTCATCTCATTGACGACACTTACAATGCCAACCCCTGTTCCATGAACCAGGCCCTGCAGGTCTTAAACCGGCTGGCCGGCAGTAACCGGGGAATTGCCGTGCTGGGTGACATGCTGGAATTGGGAGATCAGACCCAACTGTACCACCGGCAGGTGGGACACCTGGTGGCAGCGCTTTCACCGGCAAAACTTTTACTGTTCGGCACCCAGGTCGCCCAGGTCCGGGAAGGCGCTTTGGAAAAAGGATACCCGGATGCCCACATCGTCATGGGCTCCAAACAAGAGTTGGCACAAACCCTGAAGAAATCAATAAAACAAGAGAATTGGGTACTGATTAAAGGCTCCAGGGGCATGACCATGGAAACGCTGATTCCGGTACTTGAAGAAATCCCTGCTGAAAGGGCAGATTGATCTAATGTTTTACCAATTTTTATACCCGTTACATGAACACTATACCGTTTTCAATATTTTTCGGTATATTACCTTCCGCACCATATACGGAGGGCTGACCGCCTTTATCATCTGTTTTATTCTCGGCCCCATTGTGATCCGGCAGCTGCAGATCATGCACTTCGGCCAAATTATCCAGACCGATGGCCCGCAGTCCCACTTAAAAAAACAGGGCACCCCCACCATGGGCGGCATCATGATTCTGTTTTCCATTTTTGTTTCCACATTTTTATGGGGAAACTTCACCAACCACTATGTGGGAATATTGCTGCTGTCCACCCTGCTTTTCGGTGCCATCGGTTTTATTGATGACTACCTGTCGCTGATGAAAAAAAGGAATATGGGATTCACGGCGAAAAGCAAATTCCTTCTCCAGATCCTTTCCGGCCTGCTCATCGGTTTTCTGATTTATAGCAGCCCGGACTTCAATACCGTGCTCACGGTACCGTTCTTCAAAGACGTGGCCATAAATTTAGGTCTTTTTTATATTCCCTTTGCCTGCCTGGTTATTGTGGGCACATCCAATGCCGTGAACCTCACGGATGGTCTCGACGGATTGGCCATCGGCCCCTTTATCGTGGCATCACTGACGTATATGCTGTTTGCCTATGTGGCCGGTCATGCCCAGTTTGCCGGGTATCTGCATGTCCGTCACATTCCCGCAGCCGGTGAAGTATCTGTCATCTGCGGCATTCTGGCCGGTGCAGGGATGGGATTTTTATGGTTCAATGCCCATCCGGCCCAAATTTTCATGGGCGATACCGGCTCTATCCCCCTTGGGGCCATCCTTGGCACCATTGCCGTGGTCACCAAACAGGAGATCATGCTGGTGGTGGTGGGCGGACTTTTTGTCATGGAAGCGTGTTCTGTGATTCTTCAAGTCTCCTATTTTAAACTCACCCACGGCAAGAGAATCTTCAGAATGGCCCCCCTGCACCACCATTTTGAATTAAAAGGCTGGCATGAATCCAAAGTTATTGTCCGGTTCTGGATTATTGCCATTTTCCTTTCCGCCATAGCTTTGAGTACATTGAAGATAAGATAATATGCCGAACCTTACTGATACATATGAACTGATTGTGGGCTTAGGCGCCTGTGGGTTTTCCATGGCCCGTTTTTTGCATTCCCGTGGACACTGCGTGGCGGCCACGGATATTGACGGAACAAAGACCGGTGAAGCAGCGGCCTTAAAAAAAATGGGGATTCCGGTAAGAATCGGCAGCCATGGCCAGAAGATGTTTGACCAGGCGTCCGTAATTATCCCAAGCCCCGGTATTCCCTTAGACATGCCGTTCATCAAGTCTGCCCGGGACAAGGGTGTACCTGTAACAGGCGAGCTGGATATTTTTGCCCAGTACAACACCACGCCCGTTATCGCAATCACAGGCACCAACGGAAAAACCACCACCACGGAGCTGACGGCAGCCATGCTTGAGGCATCAGGAATTTCCTGCTTTGTGGGCGGGAATATCGGCACCCCCCTGGTGGAATATCTCATGCAGGACAGCCCAAAGGACGTTGTTGTCGCCGAGGTCTCCTCCTTCCAGCTTGATCTTGCGGATGCGTTCCGGCCGGATGTGGCAGCACTTCTCAATCTTGCCCAGGATCACCTGGACCGGTATCCGGATTTTGCGGCTTACGCCGATTCAAAATGGTCTGTTTTTAAAAATATGACCGCCCTGGATACTGCCGTGGTTAACGCCTCCATCAAAGATTTTTCAGCACGGACCAAAACCATTTGCGCGGATATTCTTGAATTTTCATCCACCGGTCCTGTACCCCGGGGAGCAAGCGTTCACAAGATGGGAATCGACATCCGGCACAAAAGAATCAGCGACACCCTTACAGCAGACACATTGAACAGGCTTCCCGGTATGCATAACAGGGAAAATGTTGCGGCAGCGGCCCTTGCGGCCCTGAGCTGCGGTGCCTCCATGGCAGGTATCAGACAGGCCTTAAATGCGTTTATCCTGTCAGACCATCGTATCGCCTTTGTCCGGGAGGTTGACGGCATACGTTTTTACAACGACTCCAAGGCTACCAATGTGGATGCCGTGCTTCGGGCCCTGGAATCCTTTGAATCCAATGTCATTCTCATTCTCGGCGGCAGGGAAAAGGGCCTGGATTTTGCCCCCCTGGTGCCCGAAGTGAAAACCCGGGCCAAAGCCGTTATCGGCATGGGCGAAGCTGCCGGTCATGTTATGGAGACATTTGAAGGCATCTGCCCCGCATACGCCTGCAGGGACATGGTGTGCGCCGTTAACAAGGCAGTGTCTGTGGCAGGCAAAGGAGATATGGTCCTTTTATCCCCGGCCTGTGCAAGTTTTGATCTTTATGCCAATTACCGGGAACGGGGAAAGGAGTTTGCCCGCATTGTCAACGCGATAGTTCCGAAACAGGAGATATGCCATGGCTGATACCCTGCACATCGGCGAATACTTCCCGGGCCCTCTTCATCCCTTTTTCAGGGAAAAAACCATTCTTTTCCCGGTGCTTATTCTCACGGGAATCGGCCTGGTCATGGTGTATTCGGCCTCCTGCTCCATCTCCATGGATGAGCATAACACCTTGTTTTATTACCTGAAACGCCAGTCCATATTTCTGCTTGTCAGCTTTGTCATCATGTATGTCACGGCTTCTTTGCCTTACAGATTATACAAAAGCATGGCTTATATCATCTTGTTTGCAGCCATCGGCCTTCTGGTTGCCGTGCTTATCCCGGCTTTCGGCATTAAGGCCAACAATGCCCGGCGCTGGCTTAATTTCGGGCTGTTCGCATTCCAGCCTGCAGAATTTGCCAAGCTTGCCATGATCCTTTTCATGGCCTACTCTCTGTCCAAAAAACAGGAAATGGGAAAACTGCGGGAATTTTCCATTGGCGTTGTGCCCCATGCCGTGGTATTCGCCCTCATGGCCGTACTCATACTCTGCCAGCCCGATTTCGGCACCACGGTGATCATGGGCATGATCTGCTGGGGAATGATGTTCACTGCCGGCGTACCTTTACTGTACCTGCTCAGCCCGTTACCGCTGATTATTCCTGTTGTGGTGTACTTTCTGGTCTTCAAGGTCAGCTACCGGTTCGAGCGGGTCATGGGCTTTCTGAACCCCTGGGAAGATCCCCTTGGCATCGGATTCCAGCTCACCAATTCCCTTAAAGCCTTTGGATCGGGCGGTTTTTTTGGCAAAGGCGTAGGGCTTTCCATGCAGAAGATGCACTTTCTGCCTGAACCCCATACGGATTTTATTTTCTCCATCATTGGCGAGGAACTCGGCCTTGTCGGCGTGACGGCAATCCTGGCGCTTTACGGCCTCATCCTCCACACAGGCACACGCATTGCCCGGCAGGCAGATACTTTTTTCGGGGCCGTAACCGCCACAGGCATCACCCTCTATTTAGGACTTCAGGTCATCATCAACACGGGCGTGACCTTAGGCGTACTGCCCACCAAGGGTCTGACCCTGCCCTTTATCTCCTACGGCGGAACATCGCTAATCATCAATATGGCGGCCATGGGTATTTTAATGAACATAGGAGCATCAGCAAACCATGCCAAAAAATAAACATGTCATCATTACCGGCGGGAAAACAGGGGGACATCTTTTCCCGGGCATTGCCGTAGCCCAGGCCCTGATGGAAAAAGACCCGTCCACAAAAATCCTTTTTGTGGGCACCAGCGCGCCTTTTGAAACAGACACCCTTGCCCGGTACGGATTTGCCCATAAATCAATTATTTCAAGGCCCATAAAGGGAAAAAACATCTTTGCAAAGGCCTGGTCCGCCAGTCTTGTGGGTATCAGCCTGTTCCAGGCCCTGGTGATCATTATTGCGTTCAGGACGAATTTCATTTTGGGCGTGGGCGGATTTTCATCCTTTGCCCTGGTGCTGGCCGGGCGCATCCTTTTCAGGGACACAGCCATCCACGAGCAGAATGCCTTTCCCGGCATGACCAACCGCATGCTGTCCAAAATTGCCCGGACCCGGTTTATCTCCTTTAAAGAGACAAAGGGTATGCCGGAAAATGAAACCACCTTGCTGGTCGGCAACCCGGTACGCCGACCTTTAAGCACGCCTCTTGAAAACATCAAGACTGATGACAGTGTCCTCAACCAAATCAACGCGGATGATTTTCTTATTCTTGTCACCGGCGGCAGCCAGGGTGCAGCTTCCATCAACAGGGCATTTACTGATGCCGCAGCAATGATGAAAGATACCCGTCAGCTTTTCATCATTCACCAGACAGGGAAAAACGCCGAGGCACAGATACGGCAATTTTATGCTGCCGGGGATATCCGGCACAAGGCCGCAGCCTTTTTCTATGATATGCCGGCCATTCAGGACCGGGCAGACCTGGTTATCAGCCGGGCAGGCGCCGGCACGGTCTCGGAACTGTGCATCAAGGGAAAACCCGCCATCCTTGTCCCCTACCCCTATGCGGCAGACGATCACCAGACCGCAAACGCAAGATTCCTGGCCGACCAGGGTGCCTGCATCATGATTGCGGACAAAGACCTGACAGGCGAAACGTTATTGGCAGCCATTGAGGATCTGCAACACGATACGAATAAAAGATCCCGCATGGCAGACACCATGAAGGCGCTTGCCATGCCCCATGGCGCAGACCTCATTGCAGACCGTATTCTCGGGGGCAATATTTCAAAAAAGGAAAACAATGTACCAGCATGATTATCACATACACTTTGTAGGCATCGGCGGCATAGGCATGAGCGGCATTGCCGAGTTGCTGTTAAATCTTGGCTATACCATATCCGGGTCTGATCTCAAACTGTCCCACATCACAGACCGTCTCAAAGCCAAGGGTGCGGTGATTTACAAGGGTCATGCCAAGGAAAACATCAGAGATGTCAATGTGATGGTGACCTCTTCGGCCATATCCTCCCAGAACCCGGAAGTGATCCGGGCAAAAGAGCTGGGCTGTCCCATCATTCCCCGGGCCGAAATGCTGGCCGAACTGATGCGCATCAAATATGCCATTGCCGTGGCAGGGGCCCATGGCAAAACCTCCACCACGGCCATGATATCCCAAATCCTTAATACCGCCGGCCTTGATCCCACGGTAATCATCGGCGGCCTGCTCCAGGGTCTGGACACCAATGCCCTGCATGGGTCAGGCGAATTTATTGTGGCCGAGGCAGATGAAAGTGACGGATCATTTCTTAAATATGCCCCCTCCATTGCAGCGGTGACCAACATTGACCTGGAACATCTCGACTTTTACAAGGATATCGAAGATATAAAGGATAAATTTGTCCAGTTTATCAACTCCGTGCCCTTTTACGGTCTTGCCATTCTATGTCTGGACAACCCCCATATCCAGGACATTCTGCCCAGGATCACGGTACGCTACATCACCTACGGCATGACAGCCCAGTCCGAACTGCAGGCACGACACATCCGGTTTGAAAACGGTAAATCCCTGTTCAACGTATTCAAGGGAAAACAGGACCTGGGCCATATTCTTTTAAACATCGGCGGTCAGCACAATATTCTCAATGCCATGGCCGGCATTGCCACGGGCCTGGAACTTAAGGTCCCCTTTGACACCATTAAAAAAGCGCTGGAGGAGATTAAAGGCGTTAAACGTCGCCTGGAGATCAAAGGGGAAACCAAGGGTATCACGGTGATGGATGATTACGGTCATCACCCCACAGAGATCAAGGCAACTTTGACGGCGGTCAGGGAGAGCTATCCGGACAAACGAATTCTTGTATTGTTCCAGCCCCACAGATACACAAGGACAAAAGCGTTGTTCCAGGAATTCACCCGGGCCTTTTATCAGTCCGACGTACTCATTGTGCTGCCCATCTACGCGGCTTCGGAAGCCCCCATTGAGGGCGTGGACTCGGAAAAACTTGTGGCAGGTATCAAGGCCCATGGACACAAGGAAGCCTGCTTTGCCCCGGATTTCACCCAGGCACTATCCATCATCACCCATAAGGCAAAGCCGGGGGATATGGTACTCACCTTAGGGGCCGGCGATGTATATACCCTTGGGGAAAAACTGGTGGAGATTTTGTAATACGGAGACTTTGCAACACATGGTGATAGGCGATGACATAAAAAAGATGTTCGCTTCCTTTGCGCCGGAAACGTACAAGGCCATGGACCGGTACACCAGTTTGAGGGTGGGCGGACCTGCGGATCTTCTGGTACTGCCGCAAACCATGGAACAGGTGATCTGCCTTGTTAAAACCGCAAAAAAAATTGAGCTGCCGATTACGATTATCGGCGGCGGCACCAATGTGCTTATATCCGACAAAGGAATCAGGGGGCTTGTGATGGTTCTCACCCGGTTGAAACAGGGAATTGAGCAAACCACACCGCTCATAAACACAGGTGGTGACTCTCCGGACCGGATCTATTTGACAGCTCTTGCCGGAGAGCCTCTTGGTCATATTTGCAGATTCGTTGCTGACTCAGGCCTGGCCGGTCTGGCGTGGGCAGCCGGGATTCCAGGCACCATTGGCGGTGCCGTCATGATGAATGCAGGGGCCTTTGGCAGCGACATGAGCCAACTTGTAAGGCAAATCGAGGTATTGGACCTTACCACCTTGGAAACAGTGGTTTTGCCGGGAAACAGTCTTCAATTTTCCTACCGAAAACTTGCCCTTGAAAACAGTATTGTACTCAAGGTCAGACTTGGGCTGACCAAGGCTGACGCCGAAACCGTCAAGGATGAATTTTACCGCAACCTTAAAACAAAACAATCTACCCAGCCGGTGTCCCAGGCATCTGCCGGGTGTTTTTTCAAAAATCCCCCGGGTTCTAAATCAGCAGGCTTTCTCATTGAGCAGGCCGGCATGAAAAAAGCCCGATGCAACGGGGCCATGGTCTCTGATCTGCACGCCAATTTCATTGTCAACCACGGCAACGCCTGCGCAAAAGATATCCTGGACCTGGCCGGCCAGGTAAAAAAAAGCGTATATGAAAAATTTGGGATTAACCTTAAAGAAGAGGTGAAAACCATTGGCAACTAAAAAAATCTCTCAAAATAGGTACAAAGTGCAGGCTAAAAAGGTCAACGGCGCGGGTCTGGCAGCCACGGCGCCGGCTCAAAACAGGTACAAGGTCCAGGTTAAAAAGACCCGGAAACTTAAACCTTTTTTGAGCGACAAAGCCTTTTGGGGAAAAATTTTTCTTACTCTTTTTGTCGGTGCTATGAGTTTTGGCTGCATCTACATACACGATGCGGTTCTCCAGAGCCCGCCTTTTGATGTTAAAACCATTATGATTGATGGTCTTAACCGGGTGACCAGAGACGAGGTTCTGGCCCTTACAGGACTTGACAAGCCGGCCAATATTTTTGAACTGCAGCCGAATATGCTTGAAAAAAAGCTGAACACCCATCCATGGATTCGCATCGCCACGGTGAAACGTCAGCTTTTCTCAACCATTTCCATTAAAATTGAAGAGCAGGAACCCTTGGCCATCGTGACCATTGAAAACCTGGCAGACATTGTCATCAACGCCCAGGGGGCGCCCGTTAAAGAATATGAACCGGCCAGGGATAATCTAAAGGCGTTGCCGGTTATATCCGGGGTGGATTTAAGCCTGTCCAACAGTACTTACCTGTTTGAAGGGGAGTTGTTCAATGCAGTTATGGAAATTTTAAAAATAAAAGGGTTTGGACAGATCCAGACCATTTTCGGAGACGAAAATACCGGTATCCTCATAAACATATTAAACACACATCCGAATACAGGTTTCACAGAAAATCCCGGCGAAACGGAATCTGAAAACAAGACGGTTCTTCCGGTTAAACTCGGGTTTGACAGATTTGAAAAAAAACTTGCAAGGGCCAGGCAGATCCAACGCTATATGGAGACAAATTATCCGGATAAAACCATATCGGCCATAGATCTTTTCAGCCTGGAAAAGGTGTTTGTTACAACTGAGGATGTTGCCCAAAATACAATAGCAAAGGGGGTTTAACTTGCAGGGAAACGAAAAATTACTGGTGGGACTTGACATCGGCACCACCAAAATCTGCGCAGTCGTGGGTGAGATGTTTGACGATGAGATCAACATCATCGGTGTGGGCTCTCATCCCTCCACAGGGCTTCGCAAAGGATCCGTGGTCAACATAGAGTCCACCGTGGATTCCATTAAAAAGGCTGTGGAGGAAGCCGAACTTATGGCCGACTGCAATATATCTTCGGTTTACGTGGGCATTGCAGGCAACCACATCAAAGGATTCAACAGCCATGGCATCATTGCCATCAAAGGCCGTGAAATCACCGAAATGGATGTGGAACGTGTCATTGACGCGGCCAAGGCGGTTGCCATTCCCCCGGACAGGGAAATTCTGCACGTAATTTCACAAGAATTTGTTGTGGATGAAATGACCTCCATCCGCAACCCCGTAGGCATGACGGCTGTGCGCCTGGAAGCCAAAATCCATATTGTCACAGGTGCGGTCTCTGCAGCGCGCAACATTGTCAAGTGCTGCCAAAAGGCAGGGCTTGAGGTCTGCGATATAGCCCTTCAATCCCTGGTCTCGGGCTATGCGGTTCTCACCAATGAAGAAAAGGAACTTGGCTGCATCCTGGCCGATATAGGCGGCGGAACCACAGACCTGGCTCTGTTCAAGGACAACAATTTAAAATTCATTTACGAACTCACCGTCGGCGGCCAAAACCTGACCAACGATATTTCCGTAGGGCTTCGTACCCCCTTGCCCGAAGCGGAAAAAATCAAAAAAAGACACGGTACCTGCATACCGCAACATGTCAAGCCCCATGATGTCATTGATGTGCCGGCGGTCGGGGGCAGAGCGCCCAAGCGTCTGCCCAAGGCTATTCTTGCTGAAATCCTGGAACCCCGGGTGGAGGAGATCTTTTCCCTGCTGAAACAGGAGTTGTTTTCCAATGGACTTGAAAACAGCTTTCCTGCCGGATTTATACTCACCGGCGGCAGCGTTGTCATGGACGGCATTACTGAAATGGCAGAATCCGTATTCAATGTACCCGTTCGTATTGGTGAAGCCAATCGTATTGGTGGACTTAAAGATATTGTTAGAAACCCCGCATACGCCACAGGCGTTGGACTTGTCATTTTCGGATCAAAAACAAGCTGCCGTATCCAGGAAGTCAAGTCCGATTCCAGTGGACAGATGATTTTAAATAAAATGAAACAATGGTTTAAAAATATAATTTAAATCTTTCAAGGAGGTGGATATGACTTTTTCTTATGTGGAGAACAACAACACGGCAAAAATTAAGGTCATCGGTGTCGGCGGGGCCGGCGGCAACGCGGTCAACAATATGATTGATGCCAAGCTTCAGGGAGTTAAATTCATTGCGGCCAACACCGATGCCCAGGCCCTTGAGAATTCCAGGGCGGAAATCAAAATTCAAATGGGCACCCAGCTTACCGAAGGCCTTGGAGCCGGTGCAGATCCAAATGTGGGCAAAGATGCTGCCTTGGAAAGCATGGAGGAGCTGCGTGAAGCACTTGCAGACAGCCATATGGTTTTTATTACCGCCGGATTCGGCGGTGGTACCGGCACAGGTGCCGCACCCGTGATTGCAGAAATATGCAAGGATCTTGGCATTCTTACGGTAGCGGTTGCTTCCAAACCCTTTTCCTTTGAGGGTAAGAAAAGGGAACGGGCAGCCCTGGACGGCTTAAAAAAACTGCAGGAAATTACGGACACCGTCATCATCATTCCCAATGATCGGCTTCGCGGCATTGCCGGCAAAGGTGCACGCATGAAGGACATGTTCATCAAAGCCGATGAAATTTTGCACCACTCCGTTAAAGGCATCACGGACCTGATCATGATGCCCGGCCACGTCAACCTGGACTTTGCCGACGTAAAAACAACCATGCAGAAAGCAGGCAAGGCGTTAATGGGTATTGGGATCGCCTCAGGGGAAAACCGCGCCACGGAAGCGGCTGAACGGGCCATTTCCCATCCGCTGCTGGAAGATATCTCCGTATCCGGTGCCAAGGGCGTACTGATGAATATCACATCAAGTTCTGATCTGACCCTTGACGAAATGACCGAAGCCTGTGACCGCATCTACCAGGAAGTGGGTGACGATGCAGAAATCATCTGGGGCCAGACCTTTGACGAAGAGCTTGGCGATGAAATCCGCATCACCGTCATCGCTACAGGTATCGGTATGGAAGAGCCCGCATTTGCTGAAAATATGCGCAGATTTGACCCCAAAACAGCCCAGACCTATGCCCAGCCCCAGCCCCAGCAGATGGCTGCGGCCAACGGCACATATGGCTCATACCGGGCCCAGGCCTATGGCCAGGGCGCACCCGAAATGGGACAGACCATACCTGCCGGCCGCCAGGAACCCATTGCCAGGGGTGTTATAAGGGACGCCACAGAAGAGGATATGGCCAGCTGGGATGAACCAGTGCGTGTTGTTCCCCACAAACGTGTGGTGGGGGATGATAACCAGGGCCAGGACTACGGCATGAATTATGACAATGACGATCTTGAGATTCCCACCTTCTTAAGACGCAAAGCCGATTAGTCAATGAAGAAAAGCCGCCAAACCGGCCAGGGCCGCCGGTCTTTTAAAAAAACGGGGGCCAATTTTCATTTGAGAACGATCTTTTAATTCTTGCTCGTATGTTGCGGGCAGCAGGCTTTCCCCTGTGGTCATCTGACCAACACCACATCCACCCCCTGGTAGCTGCAGGGGGACGCCTGCGGTCACAAAACAAACAAAGGCACGGCTGAGCAGGAGCAAAAAGGCGTAACAATCCCGAGGCGCGCGGCAAACACATTGCCGGCCAATTCGCTTTTCCGGGACAGAAATGCCCGGGTTTTCTCCGGGGTAAAAAAGCGTTGGATTATACCAACGCCAAACACCACCAGAAAAAACAGCATCATGACCTTGGGCGTGTCATAATGTAAAGGCTATGAGTACAATAGGGATGATGAGATCAACAGAATAAAAGAACTTGCATTTTATTAAAAATTCATATATATATAAAAGTTCTATTTTTAGTTAATATTGATATACAAGGCTGGCGACGCCGGCCTTTTTTGCTTTTAAGGAAAAACATGCCCCATAAAAATATAAAACAGGCCGGGTTCGACGAAATGAACCTAAGCCCGGATGTTTTTGCGGTCTTACAGACCGTTGGCTATGAAACCCCGACACCGATCCAGACCCTGACCATTCCTCACATGATTGAGTGCAAAGACCTGCTGGGTCAGGCCAGGACCGGAACCGGAAAAACAGCTGCCTTTGCACTTCCGCTGCTTTCCCGGATCAATCTTGAAAACAAAAGACCCCAGGTTCTTGTGGTCACCCCGACCCGTGAGCTTGCCATCCAGGTGGCTCAGTCTTTCAATGACTATGGCGCAAAGATGAAGGGCCTTAACGTTCTTGCTGTATACGGTGGCCAAAGCTATAGTGTTCAGTTGAACCAGTTAAAACGGGGCGCACACGTGATCGTGGGGACACCGGGACGCCTCATGGACCATATGCGGCGTAAAACCCTCTGCCTTGCTGACCTTACAGGCCTGGTGCTGGATGAGGCGGACGAAATGCTGCAGATGGGATTTATTGATGATGTTGAATGGATTTTATCCCAAATACCACAACCTACCCAGATCGCACTTTTTTCGGCCACCATGCCGGCCCCCATCCAAAAAATTGCAGGCAAATACCTTAAAGATCCTGAAAAGGTTATTATCCGTCAGGAGTCAGATGTCACTAACACCATTCACCAAAAATTTTTGATGGTGAAAAATATAAATAAAAGTGATGCACTCGTCCGGATACTTGAAGCATCCTCCCATGATGGCGTCATCGTATTTACCAGAACCCGGAATGACACAATGACGTTGACAAAAATTTTGGAAGAAAAAGGATTCAAAACAGAAGCCCTGAACGGAGAGATTGCCCAGGCAGCCCGAGAACGGACGGTTAACCGATTGAAAAACGGAAGCATTGATATTCTTGTGGCCACGGATGTGGCGGCAAGGGGACTTGATGTTGACCGAATTTCCCACGTCATCAACTACGATGTCCCTTCCAAAATCGACCCCTATATTCACAGAATCGGGAGGACCGGTCGGGCCGGACGAACCGGTGAGGCCATTCTATTTGTCCAGCCAAAAGAAAAATGGATGTTAAAACAGATCGAAAAAGCCACCCTCCGGAAGATTGAAGAGATAGCCCTGCCATCGAACAGGCAAATCAACAAAAAACGGATGGATGATTTTAAAAATAAAATTTATCAGACCATCAGCACCGAAGATCTATGCGTTTTTACGGATCTGGTGGAGTCGACCGCAAAAGAACAGGATATTTCGATTTCCCAGGTGGCGGCAGCCCTGGCAAAAATGCTCCAGGGAAACACACCGTTTCTGCCTGAAACGACGGCTGATAAATCTGCAGCTAAAAAAAAAGAACCAAAAGCCGAAAAAAAAGCCAAAACACCGGTTGCACCAAAACAGAAGCAGACTCCTGCCCGGCTTACCCCCAATAAAATTACGCCGACTGAAAAAGGGATGGAACGATATCGCATTGAAGTTGGTCACAAGCATGGGCTTAAACCCGGCGATCTCGTTGGCGCCATTTCAAACGAATCCGGTTTGGAAAGCAAGTTTATCGGTGCCATCAATATTGACTATGATTATTCTCTGGTGGACCTGCCCTTCGGTATGCCTAAAAACATCTTTAATCTGCTGAAAATGACCTGGGTAAAATCCCAAAAGATGTCAATTTCGAAATATGCTTGCTAAAAAGATATATGGACAGCCATGGCATTCGCGGGAACGACAGTACCTGCTGATCTCCGGTGATCATTCCATCTTTATGTTCTTCCCGTAACAGAAAATAGGGTCGGCGTACAGATCTCTTAACTGAACTGACTTAAATTATGTCGTTATGATTGGTCCGCCCCCTTTTTCTCTCAAAAAAAGTAATTGTCTTATTTAATTCTCATTATGATGTTAAGTTGCGTCTTTCTTCACCAAACTTAAGAGTTTGGGCCGGTCAAGTTTGTTCATCAAGCAGGGATCAGGTCTTAAATTGTTAATTTTCCTTATCAAAATTTTATAATTAAAGACCTGATCCCAAGCGATACGCTTTCCACCCAACACGCTACATCAGTCGACCACAACGCACAGGAGCGTTTTCGCAAAAATACCAAAGCCATGTGCTAAAAGCAACGCAGTGTTGTGGGTTGACCGTATGTGATTGTTAGCCTCGCAATATGAGTTGCCCTCAGACAACTTCTCGGGTTGGTATACTGGATCGATCAATGTCACCCTGCAATGTTAGAAAAAGATCTTTGGCAAATACAGCATCATCAAAATGCCAGGAGTGCGACCATGTACCAGATGCTTCACTCTCTTCTTCTTTAAGCGTAGACCAGTATTCCCCGACATTGACATTTACAAGATTTTCGGGTGCATCCGAAGGTATGCCCACTCGCCCCACTATAGGCGCAGAACCCAGTCGTTTTACATTCGACATCTTTAGAGCTGAGTCAAATGGATTCTGGTAATTCGTTATTCTTGTCGCATGCCTAAAAAGGACTTGAGACTTTATCCGGCACTTCGAGGTACCGAGTAACGCCAGGCTCATTACCAAACGATGCATCACCACCTTTGGGTTTCTTAACATTGCGTACACTAATTTTTGTTTTGTTTTTCTTTTTGATATATTATGCCCCGGCTTTCACCGGGGCGGTTTGCTCTATTTTTCAGGTTCTATCCATTCAGTGTCATGTTCAAATTTTAGAGCCACGGGATCGCTGGAAGAATCGTTATCCTCACCCTCTAATATCCATATACTACCGAATCCGTAACCAGCGTGTTCTGAAGCTTGTTTTTTTGCTTCAACCAAAGTTTTTGCATTTGAAATAAAGGATACACCTGTATTATAAATGATTTTGTAAGGCATCTTTTCTCCTCCTTTTTTTTTATTTTTGATCATGGCTTCATTCAGCCTGTTCATTTCCTCTTTTTTTTTTGAAGCGAACCCTGCGCTTCAGCCGCGCTGCTTTTTTGCGTCAGCTGAAAGCGACTTGTGTACCGAACACGGCATGTGTTCTTACAAGTGAGTCAAATGTAATGGATTTTCAAACATTTGGCAAGTCTTAGACCCAGCCGGATGGAGGCGAAGGGTGTAGCGGTAGTGCAACGGCGTACCGCTGACGGTGCTTCGGAGGGAAGGCGCCTTGCTGAGGCAAGGTACCGCGAAGGTACGCGATGAGGTACAGAAATCGAGTATTGGGTAAATGGTGGTGGTGAGTAAGCAGATGGCTTTTATCCCATGAATGCGGCAGTGGCCGAAATTTCCATAGCATGACTCTGCCCACAATCCGATAGAATCCGGTGGGACAACCTACAACCGATTATATTAATAACAGCCGAACCGCCTTGATACGAGATCGACGGGTGGTGTGGGAAAGCGCCTCAGAGATGGGGAGTTCTATCCCGATTATGCATCTTTTATTTGGACACTGTAATATAAATCTCCCAACAAACGAACCAATACAAACAACAAGTTATTTGTTATTGATATAGCCTTTTTCCGGGCACTTTTAAATGATGCATATTTTACCACCTCGCTCTCCAAATATTGCAAAAGATTAAGTTGAATTTTTGACTCAAGGCTTTGCTTAAGAAACCTTTTCTGCAATTTCGTTCTAAACTTTTCATCCATTGGAATTTCTTCGGTAATAGATTTAAGTTCTGCATCAATTTTTGATAAATGGCCTAAGGCCCAATCCTCCTCATTTTTTACTTCAGGAAGCCTGCCAAACACAGTATTGAAAACCCATATCACATCACAAGACAAATCCAGATATAAATTGGCCATATCCATATTAATCATGGCAATACCATCTGATGGTTCACCGAAAATAAACTGATAAATATATTGCCGGTGGGCTTCGCCGACGGCCCGATTTAATCCATCCTTGGTTTCAGG
>NZ_DDYV01000299.1:17209-17349 GCF_002348205.1 Desulfobacter sp. UBA2225
TAGGCCCATATTTCGACCTTATAGTCCAAACACAATTCCGCCATCAAAGCCAAATAGGGTTTAAATTCCTGATCGCTGAAAAACGTCTGCTGCCTTCTATTCCCCCCCCCTTTTTTTTGTGTAATGTGATGGGGAAAACC
>NZ_DDYV01000071.1:0-7658 GCF_002348205.1 Desulfobacter sp. UBA2225
TCTTATCGGGTAATCGCATAAAAAATTATGTTTTTTATGCGATTACCCGATAAGAGTATCAATTAACAGCAAGTAAAATGCACATTTAATTTTATGGAGAAGCACCATGGCAACAGGATCAATCACATCATTGGGAATAGGGTCCGGCCTTGACCTTCAGGATATTATTGATCAGCTCAAGGGGGTGGATGAATCCCGTATCACCGCCAAGCAGAAGAAACAGACCAAACTCCAGACCCAGGTGGACGCCTATAATACCGTTAATGCCAAACTTTTTTCCATCAAATCGGATGCGCTGAACCTATCCCTGGCATCCAATTTTTTGGGCAACCGTGTTTCCATATCGAACGAAGATATCCTCTCTGCTACGGTGGGGGATGGGTATGACGCCTCTTCCTACAGTCTTGAAGTCTCACAGAAAGCCCAGAGAAATTCCTGGGCGTCCACGGCTGCGGCCGGCAAAACAGATGCCCTGTTCAATGAACCCGGATCCGGGATATCGGATACAGATACCACCGCGGTCACAATTCTGGGGGCTGGTGTCGCCTTGACAGATGAGGTGACATTAAGTGCCGACACGTTGGTTGGCGCAGGCTCCACAATTGCTTCCGGATCGACACTTTCAGCAGGAACTGTTTTAACGACTGATATTATTAATAATTCCGGTACGACTATTGTAGCAGGAACGACCCTGTCAGTGGATACTGTTATACAGGGTGATACTCTGTTACAAGAGGATATGACCCTTAGGTCCGGTTCTATACTGGAAGCTGATTCGATGTCCCCACCCCTTTCCATTTATTATGGTGCCGACGGCGACCAGAAGCAGATCGACATTAACCTGGATCCCGGCATGTCATTTGAAAAAATCATCGATGCCATCAATAACTCTGCCGACAATACCGATGGAGATGGAAACCAGATGCTCACGGCTTCCATTGCCAGTAATGACAACGGCGAGTACTATGTCCGGCTTTCACCCACTTCCGGGGGAAACACGGAAGATTCGCAGATCAGCGTTTCCGGATTTGACTGGGTGGCGGCGGATACCACTGTGGGTATCACCCAGGGAGACCGCACCATGTACTTAACCGTTGCTCCCGGCACCACCTATCAGGGGATGGCGAAACTTATCAACGACGCTGAAGACAACCCCGGCATCACCGCAGCCATTATCAATAACGGAGACACTGACAACCCCTACCAGCTGACCCTGATCGCCGACAAAGCCGGCGAGAAGGCCAGAATTACCCTGAGCAATTTTGATGAATTAACGGAAGTGAACGGGGCCGGAGGGCAATCTTTGAATGCCGAATTTACGGTGGACGGCATTTCTTATTCCCGCCAATCCAACAGCCGGATTGACGACGTCATCGACGGCGTCACATTTGAGCTGAAAAGTGTCGGGGAAACAACACTGGACATTGAAGTCAGTCACGATACCGTTAGAGAAGATCTTTTGTCCATGATCAAGGGGTTCAATGACCTTGTCTCCTATATTACCGGCACCGGCGCAGACTCTTCGAACACGGAAAGCGAAACCGAGGAGGATGCCGACAATCCCTTTGAAAGCTCAAGCAGCGCCAGGCGGATTGTTGCTCAGCTCAAATCCCTTTTAACCAAAAACATTGATCTGGATAGCGCTTACACGAGCCTGATCGACCTGGGGCTTGACATCGCCAAGGACGGTACGATCAGTATTGATGAAGATACCCTTGACGAAGCCATTACCAACGATCCAGATGCGTTGAGAACGCTGTTTTTGGGGGATGAGGATAAAAAAATTACCGGAATAGCCGATGTCATCAATGATGCCCTGTCGGAAATGGTCAGTTCAACCGGCATCGCCTCCACTGAAATTGATGAAGCAGAAGCAAAAATCGACCGGCTGGACCAGGACATCTATAACGAGACCGCCCGGTTGACAAAAAAATATGAAATCATGTCAGCAGAGTTTAGACGGCTGGATACCTATATCAACCAGCTGAATTCAGAAGCCGCCCTGCTGACGTCGTTGTTTGACTCATTCAGCACATCAGGCGATGATTAATAATTCTCAATCAGGGCTGAAATATTCTCAAGAAAAATTTTGAATGGTCGATTCAAATAAATAACAATAACGGAATTCAGGAGATTTGAATGGCAGCTTATCAGCAATTACACACCTATTTGAACAATCACTATGAAGGCATGGATCCCGAGCAATTGATACTGTTGCTTTTCAAAGGAGCCCTGACCCGCATGAAACTGGCCAGGGAAGGTATTGAAGAGGGGAACATTCAAAAAAAGGGAGAAAACCTTTCAAAAGTTATTGCCATCATCTCAGAGCTCAACGCCTCTGTTGATCCGACAATGACGGATGAATCCACCCGGTTTTTAAGGGGTATTTACACGGCCATTCTGACGGAACTGCCAAAGGTAACCTTAAACAATGATTTAAAGACCCTTGACCGCGCCGAAGCCTATATGTCGAGGCTTAAAGAGATGTGGGAAACCGATGTCATGGCAAAAAAACAGGCGCCACCCACTGAAATTGTAAAAAATACGGCCCCAAAACCCTCTTTTCAATCGGCGTTCAATCCAGACAGAGCGAAGACAACGTTCCAGGCAATTTGCGTTTGACAGATAAACAGGATATTTCATAAATATGAAAAAAAATTTTAAGGCAGTAGAACATACGTTAAATCGGCTGTACGATATTCAGGCAGATCACCTTGCATCTTTTGACGAACAGGCCCTGCCCGACCTTGAACAGCAGTCTGCAGAACGGGATATTGAAGTTTCCAGACTGATAAGGAACGTCGATATATTGGTTAAACAGCTGGAAATCGAAACCGGGGCCGAAACGGAATCAATGCTGTTTTTTTTGAATGATCGCGTGACAGGACTCCTTGACCAGAACAGGGCCCTTGAAGTAAAAGTAAAAGCTGTCAGAGACAATATTAAAAACCGTATGAAACAGCTATCCAAAGGAACGTCGGTGATCGGTTCATACCGATCTTCGGCAGCTGCTGCATACACGCCAAAAGTTATCAGTATTACCAATTAATAAGGATGGCAGGATGATAATAAGGATGGCAGGATGAAGATCAACGATATAAATATGGCTTTGAAATCTGTGGAGCCCAAACTGGTGGACCCAAAACCGATGGCACCGCCACCGGTGGAACCGGATACCCCTGCCTCTGAACCGAATAAAAACGAGGCGCTGGATCAGTCCCTGGCAACCGCACAAAAAGAGGAAGAGTCTCCGCCTGCCGAAGAGATAAAAGAACTTGCAGAGACCCTGAATGAATACATGGATGATCTTCAAACGGATCTGGGTTTTTTCATGCATGAAAAATTGAACCATCAGGTGATAGTGGAGATTAAAAACAGAAAGACAGATGAACTTATAAAACAAATTCCCTCCGAGGAACTGGTGATGATAAAGGAAAAAATGGCGGAACTGACAGGGCTTCTTTTTGATACAAGTATATGATTTCAGTATCCGAATCATTTTTTGACACGGATTCAAAAGTCATAGGCTGGAAACGTAAAATCATTCTTCACACCTTTATTCATATGATCCTTCAAGGTCTTTTCTGCGCTTACATCTGCTTTTAATCCTTGCTTTTTCCCCTTTACGACATCAAACCAGGATTTGATGTCATCATTGATACATTCGGGCTTGGTCATAACATCGGCCACAGCGTAGCCACAGCGTAGGTTGGGTTGAACGAAGTGAAACCCAACAACTTATCGGCGTTGGGTTTCGTTCCTCAACCCAACCTACCAAAAATTCGGATGGCCTAAAATATGACCAAGGCCATACATTCTTTTCAGCAATTAACAGGCAAATTCTTCCGAGCATTAAATTTTGTATCGCCCTAAGGGGATATTTCCCCGGTGAAATAGGTAAAAATTTCCATGTGTAAAGAACGGAATGCTGGCGCGTTAATCTTATATGAGGTAAAATGATGAATATTTATATCATAAGATTGTTTCTATGTTTATATAATTTAAAAAGACTATATATCTATTATACGCAAACATTTAAAGAATTAATCATGTGAGATTTTTTATTAATTTTTGTCTGTGATGCGTCTATGCAATTCGTTTAGGCACCTTTCTTGGTTTTAATTAAGATCAGGATAAGATCAGGACAAGACTATAGTAAGACCGGGAAAGGTCTCTTTGGCACTTTAAAGCATTGACCCAACCATTATTAATAACAGCTAGAAGGAGGCAGGTATGTCTGATAACTCGATCCTTTCGTCACTGGTTAGCGGCTATGAGGCTTATGATACTCAGGCGACCTCAAAAAGTGACACCGCCAAGACAACTTCATTGGGCACCGAGGATTTTTTAACTCTTTTGGTGGCCCAGCTTGAAAATCAGAACCCCCTTAATCCGGCAGATACGAATCAGTTCACAGACCAGCTGGCCCAGTTCAGCCAGGTTGAACAGCTCATCAATGCCAATGACAAACTTGATGAAATGGTGACGGGTATTAAGGGTACAAAAAAAAATGTTGATGCCAATTCATTTGTAGGACGCACCGTTACGGCAACCGTAACCTCAATGACCATTGATAACGGCGCTGTAACTTCCGGGTTTTATGAGGTTGATAAGCCTGCTGAGGTAATTGTGTATGTGTATGATGCCAATGGAACAAAGGTGGCTTCATTGTCACAGGGGGAGGTTAAGGCCGGCTCATATCTGATCTCCTGGGATGGTACGGATGATGCGGGTAACAGTCTGGAGAACGGAGAATATTCCTACGTGGTTATGGCCAATTCCGGAGACGGGTACAAAGAGGTAAAATCCCATCTGTCCGGAACCGTGGATGCCGTGTCGTACCAGAACGGAAAGGGATACCTGGTGATCAACGGTGTGTTGGTGGATCCGGAGGATGTTACCACCGTAAGCTCGTCTTCCTCTTCCTCCTCGTCTTCGAGTGATTCGACCTCCATTATTGAATACCTTGGCACCACGGTATCTTCCAGTTATCCAATTATCCAGGTGGAACACGGCAAGGTGCAGGGGGATGCATTAAGCTTCAACCTTACCGCTGCGTCCGATGTCACGGTGACAATATATAACGCCGATGATGAAAAAGTTGATACCATTGAAATATCTGCTGATCAGGCAACTGGCGGAGAAAATAAAGTCACCTGGGACGGGCTGACAAACAGCGGGCACATGAATTCGGACGGGCTTTATTATTATACGGTTAAAGCGAATACGGGAAGCGCCTCCACCGCCATTTCCGGAGAGGTAAGTGCCATCAGGTCTGTTGACGGCACCCAATACCTTGAAATTGGAGATACCGGACGTCTGGTTTCTCTATCAAGTATAACTTCTGTTGAATGAACAATGAAAAATGTGAGTATTGAGTATTGAGGAAACAGCTTATTGTAATCTCACAACTCACAACTCACTACTTTCATATAAAAACTTTACATAAACTGAGGAGAACCCCATGTCATTAAACAGTTCCCTTTATGCAGGCACCAGCGGCCTGGGCAACACCGGTAATGCGCTTCAGGTCACAAGTAATAATATTTCAAACATGAATACAATCGGGTTTAAAAAGGGAACCGCCAGCTTTGCGGACACCCTTTACCAGACCATCGGCACCAATGCCGGTGTTTCCCAGGTGGGGCTGGGTATGAATGTTGACAAGGTTGCCCAGGTGTTCACCGATGGCGCCCTTCAAACCACAAGCAATGCAACTGATCTTGCCATTGGCGGGGATGGGTTCTTTATTGTTTCCGATGCCGGGTCTGATAAAACCTACTATACAAGGGCCGGTAATTTTTCATTTAATCAAAGCGGTGCGCTTGTCACTTCCGGAGGGCATATTCTCCAGGGCTGGTATGTTGAAGGGGATACCGGAGAGGAATACGGGGCCATTACCGATCTGATATTGACCGAGTTTACAAGTCCGCCGGATGCTACCGAGGAAATTACCGTAATTACCAACCTGGATTCCGATGCCAAGTCCAAATCCATGGTTTTGTCCAACCTGTTTAAATATGATGAGAAAAACGGCACCACAGTGAATTCGCGTGGTTATGAATACCAGACCGTGGTCACGGCCTATGATTCCCTGGGTTCCTCCCATGAAGTCACCATCTACTACGATAAAAAATCCGGTACCGATTGGGAATACATTGTTACTTGTGATCCTGATGAAGACAAACGTTCCCTTGTGACGAATACGGACGCTGCCGGACTTTTGGCAAGGGGGACCATTTCCTTTTCCGAAAGTTCAGGTAAAATCGTTTCCATAACCATGGAAGAACTCACAGGACTGATTGGCAACGCTGAAATAGTCGGAAACAATACCTTAAAAGGTGTTCATTTTGAAATTGAAAATTCCGATGCCATTCAACAGGATGGTTACGGATTCTCAATGTCATATGCTGATGCCACTGGCTGGACCCTTGATACGGTGCCCGTTGCTTACTTAGCTGACGCAACTGTTATCTATTCTGATGCGAAAACCATTTATATCGATCTTGATGGAGACAGCGAAACGGATTTAAAAATTTCCCTGGATGAAAATGCCATAGACGATACCCTCTCCTTTGATATTAACGATCCCAGCGCATTCCATATCCAGGATATTCAAAATGTGGTTTACGATGTTAATACTTCCAACAACACGACCCTCTCTATTAACGATGCCAGTGTAATGACAACATCTGAAAAGGGTATTAAAATTAATTATGATTCTGTTTTAGGAACCTGGTCTATAACATCGAACGCATACCTTGATGCAAAGATTTATGGCGATGCCACACGCTGTTACATTGACCTTGATGATTCCGGCGGTGAGGGTGACACGGAAGATATTGTCTTTACGTTTAAAAAAGACCTTATGGGGGATAGTTCAATCCAATTTGATATTGAAGGCTCGACTGCATGGCGCACAGTGACAAGCGATGAGGCCGAAGATACGGGATATTACCAGTTTACGGCGGATTTTTTCGGCGGCGAGTTCGGCGTAACAGAAACCGACATCTCATTTAATATCGGGTCAAAATTTAACGGTAACAACTGGGTGAATAATTCGTTATCTTCCACCCAGTACGCCAAAGCTTCTTCCACCATATACCAGGATGCAGACGGTTATGCATCAGGGGACCTCACGGGTATCGGGGTACTGTCCGACGGCCTGGTCTCCGGTACCTATTCAAATGGTCAGGAGATCGCATTATTCAAGATCGCCCTGGCAGACTTTAACAATCCAAACGGCCTTAAAAATGAGGGTGGCAATCTTTATTCAGCCACAACAGACAGCGGGGCGGCCATCACCAATAAACCCGGGCAAAACGGGCTTGGCACCCTGTCATCCTATGCTCTTGAAATGTCCAACGTGGATATTTCCGAGGAATTTGTTTCAATGATCGAACTGCAGACCGCCTATGAGGCCAATGCTAAAATCATCACCACCGTGGATGAAATGATGAGCACGGTCATAGGTATGAAGCGATAGCAACGTATTTTAATCACAGGAATATGGGGGCCCCATGAGCAGTCTTAACGCCATATTAAATACTGCGTCCAATGCCATTACGGCCTACCAGGCGGCCATCAGCGTAACAGGCCAGAATATTGCCAACGCGAATAATGATGCTATAGTCATCATTATTCGCGTTGGCAATATT
>NZ_DDYV01000193.1:0-3405 GCF_002348205.1 Desulfobacter sp. UBA2225
TCTTCCATGGCCCGCCTGTACCAGGGCCGGGTCCGGGGATCATAATCCCCCGGGGCATACCAGTTGGCCCCATCGATCATGGTGCCGTTAAAAAGCCCCAGGTAAACATCGGAAAAATTCCCGGCCGCCATGGTCATTTTCAAAATAGGTCTTGGGTCCTGCCCTTGCGTCAGATAGAGATCTTCCAGGGTGCGCGCCAACGCATTAATGAGCTTAAACCGGTGATCCAGCCACATCCGGATCATCTTGGCCGCCTCTTTGGTCAGGGCCTGCTGGTAATTCTCCACCGTGTGGCGGCTGATCGTCTGGGTGTAAGTATAGGTAATNNTTTCAGCGTCATGGGGCGATTATTCCTGTGTTATCTTAGATACCTGCCATACACATGTATTTGATTTCCAGGTAGTCGTCCAGCCCATATTTAGAGCCTTCCCGGCCGTTACCCGACTCTTTGACACCGCCAAAGGGAGCCACCGGGTTGGAAATAAGACCGGTATTAATACCCACCAGGCCATATTCCAGCTTTTCGCCGATACGCCAGGTTCTGCCCAGATCTTTGGTGTAGAAATAGGCGGCCAGACCAAATTCCGTATCATTGGCTTTGCGGAGCACCTCTTCTTCCGTATCAAACTTGAAAACCGGGGCCAGGGGACCGAAGGTCTCCTCTTTGGCCACCCGCATATCATCGGTGGCATCCGCAACAACGGTGGGGGCAAAAAAGCTGCCTCCCAAAGCGTGGCGTGTACCGCCGGTCAGAATTTTACCGCCCTTGCTTGCGGCATCTTTGATATGGCTTTCCACGGTTTCCACGGCACTCATATCAATAAGCGGCCCCTGTTGAACCCCGTCATCAAATCCATTACCCACCTTCAGGCCTTCCACGGCCGTTGTCAGCTTCCGGCAGAATTCATCATACACGCCGGCCTGGACATATATCCGGTTGGTGCACACGCATGTCTGCCCTGAGTTGCGGTATTTGGAAGCCATGACACCTTCCACGGCGGCATCAATATCAGCATCGTCAAACACGATAAACGGGGCGTTTCCGCCCAGTTCCATGGAGAGTCGCTTCATGGTACCTGCACAGTCCCTCATCAACTTTTTACCGATCTCGGTGGAGCCGGTGAAGGTCAATTTACGGACAATGGGGTTGGACGTAAGTTCCCCACCAATGGCGGAAGATGAACCGGTCACCACATTAAACACCCCCTTGGGAACGCCTGCCTGCTGCCCAAGTTTTGCAATGGCCAGTGCGGAAAAAGGGGTAGCGGTTGCCGGCTTCACCACCATGGTGCAACCGGCGGCCAGGGCTGCGCCAGCCTTTCTGGTGATCATGGCACTGGGGAAATTCCACGGGGTAATGGCAGCCACCACCCCCACAGGCTGTTTGATCACCACCAGGCGCTGTGAGGCCACGGTCTGGGGAATCACATCCCCGTATACCCGTTTGGCCTCTTCGGCAAACCATTCAAAAAAGCCGGCAGCATAGGAAATCTCTCCCCGGGATTCCGATAGGGGTTTGCCCTGTTCAGCGGTCATGATCACGGCTAAATCCTCCTGGTTTTCCATAAGCAGATCGTGCCATTTTCGCAAGATGGCCGAGCGTTCCCCGGCTATTTTGGACCGCCAGGCATCCAGGCTTTCATTGGCCGCATTAATAGCCCGTTGTGTTTCATCTGCACCGCAAAAAGGAACCGCACCAAGAACCTGACCTGTGGCGGGATTGATGACGTCAACGATTTTGCCGCTGTCCGCGTCTACCCACTCATCCTGAATAAAACACTGTCGGCAAAGGAGATCTAAATTTTTTAATTTTAACATGTTGACTCCTTTTGTTCGCCGGCCAGGCTGACCAACCCCGCTTCCATGATATCCAGTCCCTTTTGCAGTTGATCATCCTCAATGACCAGGGGCATCAACACCCGGATGACATTACCTTCAATACCACAGACCAGGGTGATCAAACCGTTGTCAAAACAGTACGCCGACAGTTTTTTGGCCGTGTCCGCGTCAGGGGTGCCGTCGGCATTGACAATGGTATATCCCCGCATGGCGCCAATACCTCTAACCTCACCCACATGATTAAATTTCTGTGTCCAGGCACCAAAGGTTGCGCCAAGTTTTTCGCCGAGGGCTTGCGCCTTTTCCAGAAGGTTTTCCTCTTCAAAAATATCCAGTACCGCATGGGCGGCGGCACAGGCCACGGGGTTGGCGCCATAGGTGCCGCCTAAACCGCCGGGATGCACAGAATCCATGATTTCTTTTCTGCCCACCACCGCGCTCAACGGCATACCCGCCGCAATACTTTTGGCCACGGTCATCAAATCCGGCTCCACACCAAAATTCTCAACGGCAAACATCTTGCCGGACCGGCCCATGCCGGACTGGATCTCATCAGCAATAAAAACAATGCCGTAGTCTTTACAGAACTGTGCCACCTGGGGCAAAAAGTCCTCAGGCGGGGCAATAAACCCGCCTTCCCCCTGGATGGGCTCGATGACGACAGCTGCAGTAGTTTCAGGGTTAATGCCGGTGATAAAAAAATCGGTAAAAGCCTTAAAATCACCAAACGGGGCCCGGTATACTTCAGGGGCCAGGGGACCGAATCCGCATTTATAGGGTTTTACCTTACTGGTCATGGCCATGGTGAGATAGGTACGGCCATGGTAGGAGCCGTCAAACACCACAACACCCTGTCTTTTGGTATAATAACGGGCGATTTTCACTGCGTTTTCAACAGCTTCTGCCCCGGAATTAACGAAAAGGGCTTTTTTATCGAAGCTACCCGGAGTGATCTTACACAGCCGATCGGCCAGACGTACTGCAACATCATAGGGATTCACCATAAAGCAGGTGTGGGTGAATTTTTCGGCCTGGGCTTTAATGGCAGCCACCACCTTGGGGTGACTGTGACCCACGTTCATCACGGCAATGCCGCCGGCAAAATCAATATATTGTTTGCCTTGAACATCAGTAATAATGGCCCCTTTGGCCGAATCAACATAGCAGGTGGTACCGGAGGCATGACCGTTTGGAATTACCTGGTTTCTAAGCGTCTGAATCTCATCAATACAAGTCATTTTTTATCCTTTCTGACTGTTTGTCGGGTTGAGCACAAAACAAATACGACAGCATGTAAAGCATAATTCGTGCCTAACTTCAAAACCATACGAAAAACTTTTTTTCATGGTATTGACCGTAACCCGACTTTCTTTCTTGACGAAGGGTTTTAATAACAGGTAGTGTGAAAAAACATCTTGGCAGATTTTCAAAATCCCGGAATATAAAACCCCCCTATATTTGGAAAAAAAATGAGAAGAGCAACCATACACCTGATACTGGTTCTGATCTGGGCTGTTCCGACCCTGGCAAGCCTCTCCCTTGTCATAGAGACACAGCATGAGGACA
>NZ_DDYV01000279.1:0-5189 GCF_002348205.1 Desulfobacter sp. UBA2225
TCGGCGACCTGACGGTCAGGGAGAACCTGGAGCTGGGCGCCCTGGCCTTAAGGCTCAGCCGCCCGGAGATGGCCCGGCGCCTGGAGGCGGTTTCGGCCCGCTTCCCCAAACTCAAAGAACGGGCCGGGCAGCGGACCAATACGCTCTCAGGCGGGGAGCAGCAGATGGTGGCCATTGGTCGTGGGCTTATGGCCAGGCCCAAAATTCTGATGCTGGATGAACCCTCCCTTGGACTGGCCCCTGTTTTGGTTAAGAGCATTTTTGAGACCATCCGGAAAATCGCCGACCAGGGCACCACCGTTCTTCTGGTTGAACAGGATGTAAACCATTCATTGCGCCTGTCAGACCGGGGCTATGTGCTGGAACACGGCAGAGTTGCCCTGGAGGGCAAGGCCGATGAACTTTTAGGTAATCCCTACATTAAAGAGGCTTATCTGGGGATTTAGCCGTGAATTTTTTTTCAGGCCCCCTTTTTGGGGGCTTCCTGAAGCCACCCGCGCTGCTCTATTAAATCAATACGCTTCATTATATTGAAAAACAATCGCCCCATACGCAGGCGATGCGCTTGGTAAAACAGCCAAAGGCGTACGAGCGGCAGAAAATTGTATCTCACCAGCCTGCCTTTATTCAAGATAAAAATATTCAATGTACTTTAGCAACCTCTCCTGATATAATTTTTTGCAATCCTGATTTTCTGAATTTTCTATAGCTGGTAATAATTCAATATAACAGCCATGGGCTCACCTGACATATCAACTGCCGGGCATACATAGCCCACAACAAAGTTTGAAAGATCTGAGCAACTTATCCAGACTTTATTATAAATAAAAGGAGATTAACAATGAGCCCTTATTCCGAACAACGTAAATATATACGTGTGGAATGTAACAACCCTGCCTATGTTTACAGATACGAAGACCAGGGTCTGTACTACAATGCAAGCATGTACAATTACAGCAGCGGAGGCAATTATCTGGCTTCGGACGAAAAAATGGATATCGGACAGCAGGTTTATATCAGGATAAAAAATTACGACCAGGCCTCAAAAGGCCCTGAAAAATACGAAAACTATACAGGTTATGTTAAATGGTCCACGGAACTGGGCACCTCACACCCGGGAGGCCGGTATGGGTACGGCATTGAATATGCGGAGCCCATATATTATTAGTCGGTAGCTCCGGCCGCAGATTTTTTCTATTTCCCTGCGGCCGGGGGATTGTTGGAAAATTTTCGCACACTTTTTTACTCCATTTTCCCCGGCGGATAGGGGAATTATTTAGAAAATTCATACATCTTTTTCACAATTTTTCGTCAATTATATGAGGTCATTCAATTATTCCTTGTTAATGTGGTATTGCTCCTTGACTTTGTGCCTCAATTTGGTAAACCATTATCGAAAAGAAAAAGTATCCGACGCTATTTTTTATAAAAAAGTTACCGGTAACCCCGGGGTGTCACTTTCCACTTTCGTTGTGGGCCACGTTGCAGTCAAAAAAACAAATTGGCCCGTGCCCGCTATACCGGCCGACGGAAGGACATAGTCTGACATAATTTTTATCTGGCCCCGATGCCGGTACAATTTATGGGGGACATTATGATTCGCAAATTCATTCTGGTATTGGGTATCCTGATCTGGACAACCATGTGCGGCACAGCATCTGCAGGGGAGCTGGGAATAATCACCGGCGGCGCAAAAGGTACGTACTTCCAATTCGGCCTGAATCTGAAGGAATTAGGCAAAAAATTCGGATATAACATCCATGTATACAACTCCCGGGGATCGGTGGAAAATGTATATGCCGTGTACAAGCGCCCTAAGACCGAGATGGGTATTGTCCAGTCCGATGTACTGGCATTTGTGCTCAAGGTGCAATCCAACAAGGTCCTAAAGAGTATTGCAAGAAAGACGAAAATGGTTTTCCCCTTGTACAACGAAGAGGTCCATCTGCTGGGTAAAACCGAAGTTGCGTCGTTTGATGACCTGGAAAACAGGCGGGTGGCCGTGGACAAGGAAGGTTCGGGCACCTATCTCACTGCCAAGCTCCTTTTTGAGGTTTCGGGTATCAAACCGGCCCAAACCCTGGCCGTGGGCACGGATGATGCCCTGTCCATGCTCAAGGCCGGCACCATTGACGCCATGTTCTACGTGGCCGGATTCCCCGTAGCCCTTTTTTCCGAGCAGGTTACGGTCGGGGATGGGTTGCACATCGTGCCCATAGGCAACAAAAGCATTACCGAATTCTACCCTGTTGCCCAGATTCCGGCCGGCACCTATCCATGGCAGAGCCAATCCGTATCGACCGTTGCGGTGAAGGCTGTTCTGGTCTCCTTTGATTTCAGGGGGAGCAACTGCGATTCCGTGGGAGAATTTGCCAACATTGTTTACGATAACCTGGAGTGGCTCAAACAAAACGGTCATCCGAAATGGAAAAGTGTAGACCTGGACTATCCCCTCAAAGGATGGGATCAGTATGACTGCGTTAAAAAACATCGCAGAGGCGGCAATCCCAGAGAAACGGGTCAGCCTATGGAAGAGAACCCTTTGCTGGATGCCATCAAAGAGATGCTCTAAATCTGGCCTATCGGAACCGGGACCGACCAAGGGAGGCACACCATGTATTGCACCCATTTCAACCTGAAAAAAAAACCTTTCCAGCTCAGTTCGGATAACAGTTTTCTGTGGTTGGGCAACACCCACGCCAGGGCTTTAGACCTTCTCAAACGCGGTATTGAAGGGCCTGAGGGGTTGCTGATTCTCACCGGAGACATCGGCACGGGCAAGACCACCCTGATCCATGAACTGCGCCATTGCCTGCCCCAAGAGACCGCAGTGGCCCATATCACAGATCCGAGCATTGAACTCCACTATCTGTTTCTTTCCATTGCCCGGGCCCTGGGATTTGATGAGCTTTATAGGGAAGGCGAAGAATTTGGCCCGGTTCTGTCGGCTTTTTTAAACCGCCTGCACCAGGCCCGAAAAAAATGCCTGATCATTATTGACGAGGCACACCTGATTCCGGAGCGATTCCTGGCCCTGCTCCCCTCCTGGGCAAAATTTGCGCCGGATAATACCCTTACTATCATCCTTGCCGGTCAACTGGAACTCCACCAAGTCATGGAAAAAAAACTGGGTCCTTCATGGGAAAAGCAGGTGGATGTCCATGCCATGCTTTCCCCCCTGGAAGAAAAACAGACCCGGGACTATATCCACCGGCGCCTTGAGTTGGCCGGTGCAACACACAGGATTTTCACCCCCGAAGCTGTCCGGGAAGTACATGGGTATACCAAAGGCATTCCCCGGCGCATCAACATCGCCTGCGACCAGGCCATGATCGCCGCTTATTCAAAAGATATGCAAACCATTGACGCCCAGACCTTTCAGAATGCCGTGGGTATTTTGAAACTTCCCCAGGTACCGGTGCCTGTCTCCCCGCCGGCGCCGTTACCTACAACGCGTTTGGCCGGCCTAAAGTCCCGGTGGCCGGTAAGGCCACTGCCCTCCTTGGCAGCAGCCGTTTTCCTGGCGGTTATCGCCTATACTTTTTACCCCCGGATACTTTCCGTTCCGGATCAAATACAGCATCCCCAAATCAAAACACCGGCAACACAAAAGAGCTCCGTTTTTGTGCCGACCATGACCGTTCCGCCTCCTTCAGCCACGGAAACCCAAGGGGATCTGTCCGAGGCAGCATCTGGGCTGGAAGCGTTTCAGGCAGAACACCTGATTCCGTCCCTGGAACCCAGCCAAGTACCACCAGGACCCTCTGAACAAACCACTGCCGAATCCGACGGGAGCGCCGATATGGATAAATTTATCAGAGAGGTCTTCATTATTGACAAGGCCGATTCTATGGTCCGGGCTCTGGATCCGTCCCCCCGGCTATCGGCCCATAAAGCACCGGCACCTGAAACACCTGCACCTATCCCTGCCGAGGCCCCGGCATCCCGCTACAGAAACACTGAACCTGTGCATGACCCCACGCCGACAACATCCGCCCAGCCAGACCCGGATGCTGTCATTGACTGGCTTATAAGAAAAAAATCCAGCTGATTGCCTCTATGTATTCAAACGTGCACCTTTATCTTGACATAAGCCGTATCTCCCTGGTATTAAAAGAGTTTTTTTATTAACTCCAAACGGTTCAGGAAGTCTGGCAATGGCATATAAGATAGCGGTGAACGGATATGGACGGATCGGGCGTTGCGTCGTGCGCGCCCTTTACGAGTCCAAAGCATACAGAGAACAGCTTTGCCTTGTGGCCATTAATGAAGCCTGGCATCCGGATACGGTGTTTCATCTGACCCGGTTTGATTCCACCCATGGACGGTTTCCGAAAGATGTGAGGAAAACTACCCGGGGTATGGCCATTGAAAACGATGAAATTTGTCTGCTCCAGGAAAAAAATATCGGGTATTTGCCCTGGAAAGACTTGAAGGTGGACGCAGTTCTCGACTGCACCGGTATTTTTAATGACAGGCCGGCTGCTAAACAGCATCTGCTGTGCGGTGCGGGAAAGGTTATTTATTCCCATCCCGGCAAAGATGAAATGGATGCCACAATTATATACGGGGTGAATCACAACAGTCTGAAAGCTGAACATGCGGTTATTTCCAATGCCTCCTGTACCTCTAACTGCCTGATTCCCATTTTAAGCGTCATTGATGCCGTGCTTGGCATTGACAGCGGCTCCATTACCACCATTCATTCCGCCATGAACGACCAGCCTGTGATTGACGCATATAATACGGATTTGCGTAAAACAAGGTCTGCCCTGCAGTCCATTATTCCGGTGACCACGTCACTTGCAAAGGGAATCGGCAGGATTTTGCCCCATCTGGACAAAAAATTTGAAACCCTGGCTATCCGGGTCCCCACCACCAATGTTTCGATCATGGACATTACCCTTGTGGTGGGGGCGGATACAGATGCGGAGCAGATCAATGACCTGCTTACCCGGGCTGCAGCATCGAATTTAAAAGGGATTCTAGGGGTGAATGATGAACAGTTGGTCTCCTGTGATTTTAACCATGATCCCAGGTCCGCCATTGTTGATCTTCCCCAGACCCGGGTGTCGGGATCACGGCTTGTGAAAATTCAGTCATGGTTTGACAATGAGTGGGGGTATTCCAACAGGATGCTTGACACCACAATTGCCGCCCTGAATAAATAACAGCCATGGGCTGACCTG
>NZ_DDYV01000104.1:0-8994 GCF_002348205.1 Desulfobacter sp. UBA2225
AACGGGTGAATCTGTTTAAAAAAAGCATTCCGGATGAAACCGTTCGCCGCGCCTCAACCCTGATCATAGTCTCGGTTGGCATCATCGGCATGGTATTGTTTATGATTCTTTCAGAAGGGGCTATCACCGGGCGAAGCCTTGGTGGAGAATTTCTGCCTTATCTCTTCGAAGTGGTATCTGCCTTTGGAACCGTCGGACTCTCTCTCGGGGTCACAGCGGATTTAAGTGTATGGGGGAAATTCTGGATTGTTATAACCATGATTATCGGCAGGGTAGGGATTTTAACCTTCTCGTACATCATCATCGGGACCAATCCGACAAAAGGTTTTGAACGGGCCGAAGAGAACATGATGATCGGATAAACAGGAGATACAATGAAACGATTCACAGTGATAGGGTTAGGGAATTTTGGATTTTATGCGGCCAAAGCTTTATACGAGGACGGTAATGAAGTCATTGCCGTGGATATGGATAAGAACCGCGTGCAGGCAGTGGGTGCGCATTGCACCGAAGCGATCTTCATGGAGGCCACGGACAAGGAAAAATTAAAAGCCCTTGGCCTGGAAACCATGGACGGCGTGATTGTATCCACCGGCACCAAGATCAGCGTCAGTATCCTGATATGCCTCCATCTGCACGAGATGGGGGTCAAGCAAATTTTGGCAAAAGCTCTGGATGATGATCACGCCAAAATACTTAAAAAAGTGGGTGCCACTAAAATCATTCATCCGGAAAGGGATGTGGCATTGCGGATTTCCCAGAGTTTATCCCGACCGAATATTATGGATTTCATTCCTCTTTCTGAAGGGTTTGATCTTGTACACATAGAACCGCCGGCAGAATTTATCGGAAAAACCTTGAAGGAGATCAACCTGCGGGCAAAGTTCAATGTTTATATTATCGCCATTAAAGAATTGGTTCCTGAAAATTTTGTTTTGGTGCCGCCCCCTGAATTTATGATCAAAGACAGTGATCTGCTCATGATGCTCGGAAAATCCGTGGATATCAAACGGATTAAGGCATTAAAAGGATGAAATTACCATAAATCCATTATACTGATCGACGTCTGAACAACCAGGCTGCCAGGGGCAGGGTGACACTCGCCATGATCAGTAACGGCCAGATCTGGGACCAGACCATTCCAAGATCCGCCCCCTCAAGAAAGATTCTGCGAAGGGCTGTGATGATGTGGCGCACGGGATTGAGCATGTCTACCTGCTGAAGCCACATGGGCATGTTTTCCACGGGTGTGGCAAGCCCTGACAAGGTGATCGCAGGCATCAGGAATAGAAATGCGCCTAAAAGCCCCTGCTGCATGGTGGTGGAGAGGGACGACACCAGCAGGCCGACGCCCACGATGGTGGTGATAAAGCATAAAAGGGAAACCATAAGGGCGCTGATCGTTCCCCGGAAGGGAATGTGAAACCAGAGGACGGCTCCCCCGGAAAAGATCAGGGCGTCCAGCATGCCAAAGAGAATGCCGGGTATGGATTTGCCCACCAGGATTTCCACCGGACTGAACGGGGCCACCAGAAGCTGCTCAAAGGTGCCGAACTCCCGCTCCCTGGCAACGGAGAGGCTGGTGAGGATCATCACCACCACTGTGCTGATCACCCCGCCAAGCGCTGAGACCATGAACCACCGGCTGCTCAGGTTTTCGTTGAACCAGGCCCGTTCCACCAGGGCCAGCCCAGGCCCGCTGCCTTGGGCTATGCCTTGTTCTAAAAGGCTGTTATTAAAATTTTCCACAATGGTACCAAGGTATCCAATGGCAATCATGGCCACATTGGGGCTCCTGCCGTCGGCAATGATCTGGATCTCTACAGATCGTCCGGATCGCAGATTTTCCTCAAATTGAGACCCGATATGGATCACCAGCCGGGCTTTTTCATCATCAATGGTCTCTTCGACCTGTCCGGCATTTTCAAGATGCGCTGTGAGCCTGAACCGTCCTGTGCCTTCAACATCGGCCAGAAATGACCGGGAGAGAACAGACCGGCATTCGTCAAACACGGCATATCGGACATTTTCCAGGTCAAAGGTGGCGGCATAGCTGAAGATAAAGAACTGTATAATGGGCGGCGCAATCACCACAAACCGGCTTTTTGGATCCTTCATGATGGTGAGAAGTTCCTTTAATATCAGGGCGGTCAGGCGTCTCAGGGTCTGCATGATTACTCCAGTCTCTTTGATATTTTGCGAAAAGCCAGTCCCAGAAACAAAAAAGCCATGAATGCCAGCACCAGGGCATTGGGCAGCAGCACCGACCAGATATCCCCCGCGGCAAACAGGGTATGGGCGATGGTGACAAAATACCGGGCCGGGAAAATATAGCTGATGATCTGGATGAATTTTGGTGTGGATTCAAGATCAAATATCAGGCCGGAGAGAAAAAATGCCGGTAAATAACCGGCCACAATGGAAATTTGGGCCGCCACAAACTGGATGCGAATGGCCGCGGAAAGAAAAAGCCCGAACCCAAGGCAGGTGAGCATGAACAGGGAACTTAATCCCACAAGCGCACCCACGGAACCCCGGAAAGGCACTCCGAAAAGGGTTGTGCCCACCACCACGGACATGACCATGCCGAACATGCCCAGCAAATAATAGGGCACAATTTTTCCCAACAGGATCTCCACCTTGCGCAGGGGCGTTACCAGCATGGCTTCCATGGTGCCACGCTCCCATTCGCGGGCAATGACCAGGGCCGTCAGAAGGATGCCGATGAGCGTCATGATCAAGGTGATCAAGCCTGGAATCAGAAAGTGTCGGCTGATGGCAGCCTCGTTGAACCAGATGCGCTGGGATATGGAGACCAGGGGAACCACGGCGGTTTGCCCCCGGGCCACCCGTATGGATGCCCATTTGGCACCAATGGTTTTCATATAGCCTTCAATGAGCCGGGCGCGGTTGGCGTCGGTGCCGTTGATGATCAACTGGACCGGGGCCCTGTATCCTGTACCGGTTCCTTCAGCCGCGCCTTCAAGAATCGCCGTGAAATTATTTTGTAACAGGATAATACCTTCGGCCTTGCGTGCCAGCACAAGGGATTGCGCCTGGGCCATGCTCTCTGCAGTCGTTATTTTGAAATTGGCGGAACCGGCAAAGCGTGCCGCAAGCTCCCGGGACATGGGACCTTTGTCATGATTGACAAGCACCATGGGCACATGTTCGGCATCCAGGCTCACCCCATATCCGAAAATTATCAGCAAAACCATGGGCATGATCAGGGCCAGGATGATGGAGCTTGGGTCCCTTAAAATCTGGAGGGTTTCCTTGCGCAGCACCCCGAAAAGGCGCATGAAAAATCGGGTCATGACCGGTCCCCCTCGGAAAGAACGATAAAGGCATCATCCATGGTGGGGTCCGGGTTTTCCGGTGTTCCGGCCAGGCTGCGGATTTCCCCCGGTGTGCCCATGGCAAGGGTTTTGCCCCGGCTGATGATCACCATGCGGTCACAGTATTCCGCCTCTTCCATAAAATGGGTGGTCACGATAACGGTCACCCCCTGTTCGGCAAACCCGTTGATGCGCAGCCAGAACTCCCGCCGGGCAAAGGGATCCACCCCTGAGGTGGGCTCATCCAGAAACAGGATGTCCGGTTCGTGGAGCAGGGCCGTGGCCATGGAAAGACGCTGTTTGTACCCGCCGGGAAGAGTTCCGGCCGGTTTATCCCGCCAGACGCCCAGTCCGAATTCGGTATAAGCCCAGGCCATACGCTCTTTGAGCCGGTTGCCGGAAAGACCGTATGCCCTGCCGAAAAATTTAAAGTTCTCCTCCACACTGAGCTGGCCGTAAAGTGAAAACTGCTGGGCCATATATCCCAGGCGTGCCCTGGCTTTGGCACGGGATCGCCGCAGGTTTCGGCCCGCCACCCGGATCTCCCCGGATGTGGCGGGTAAAAGTCCGCACAGCATACGGAATGTGGTGCTTTTACCGGCACCGTTGGGACCCAGCAATCCAAAGATTTCACCCCTGCGGACATCAAGGGTGAGGTTGGAAACCGCCGTAAAATCACCAAACTTTTTGCATAGATTGTTTGTTATTACTGCCGCATCATCCCCGGATGACGGTTCCGGGATCCATGGCTTTTTCTGATCCGGTACAGGTCTGTGAAGCTGGGCATCGCCCCTTGGGATCAGGGCCATAAACGCATCTTCAAAGGACGGGGTTGCTGTTGTTATTGTGCCGGCATCCCGTTTGAGCAGGGTTGCAATTTTCTGCTTTCCAATATCTGGGGTGTTGCCGTTTTCCGGCAGTGACGCACTGTCAAGCACCACGCGCACCCGCCCGGACCTTATGGTGGCGTCTGCAATGCCTTCCCGTCCGGCCAGCCGGGTGTAAATCTGTCTGGCCCGCATCTGGTCATCCGGGGCGGCCAGGAATACCCGGCCCTGCATCCCGGCTGTAAATTTGTCCGGACTGCCCTGGTCCAAAAGCCGACCCTGATGAAGCACCTTAACCTGGTCGCAGCGTTGCGCCTCATCCAGGTAGGCTGTGGAGACCAGAACCCCGATCCTCTCCTTTTCCACCAGTTCATAGACGATTTTCCAAAGTTCCCGCCGGGAGACCGGATCCACCCCCACGGTGGGCTCATCCAGAAGGAGCAGTTCAGGGGATTTCACCAGGGCGCAGGCCAGGCCTAATTTTTGTTTCATGCCGCCGGAAAGGGCACCTGCGCGTCTTCTGGTATACGGGGCCAGATCGGTCATGGCCAGCAGCTTGTCAAAGCGGTCATGCCGCGCTTTTAACGCAACCCCCTGGAGGTCTGCATAAAGTCTTAGGTTTTCGATTACGGTCAGGTCCTGGTACAGGCCGAACTTCTGGGGCATATACCCCACGCGGCTCTGGATTTCCAGGCTGTGCTCAACGCTGTCAAGTCCCAGCAGGGTCATCTGTCCTGCAGTGGGTACCAGAAGCCCTGCGGCAATGCGGATAAGGGTGGTTTTTCCCGCACCGTCCGCGCCCACAAGGCCGGTCACCCGGCCCTGGAAAATTTTAAGACTAATCGCATCCAGGGCCGTGATTTTTTTACCGCCTGCGTTATCAAAGATTTTGCATACGCAGTTTGCATGCATCAGGGGCGCGTTTTCAACGTCGGTCTCCTTTGTTGATAATACCACGCTTACGCTGCTTACGGTGCTGTTCATATGCTATACCGCCGATTCCCGGGATCAGTTTGCAGGCTTTGCCGGAACATTCGGCCGGGCTTGGGTCTGATTGTCATTAATGGCAACGGTCACAGGGGTGCCCAGACGAAGAATATCTTTTGGGTCTTTGACAAAAACCCGGGTTTCGTACACCAGCTGGGTGCGCAAATCTTCAGTGGCCACGGCCCGGGGGGTAAATTCCGCCACGGGTGAAATAAAGCCCACCCATCCGTCCAGGGGCTGGTCGGGTAAAGAGTCCGTAAAAATTTGGGCGGTCATGCCCAGGTTGATTTTTCCCAGCATGGGCTCGGGGATGTATGCCCGAACCCATTTGGGATCGCAAAGCGCCAGGACAAAAGCGGGCTTGGAAGGACCTGCAAGTTCCCCCTGTTCAAGTATTCTGGACTGGATGATCCCGTCGGCAGGGGCGGTCAGGGTCATATCGGAGAGGCGCACCTGAAGCTGGTCAAGGCTTGCCCCCAGCGCATCAAGCTGATGGCGGGCTGCAGCGATATCCTCTTTGCGCGGGCCTTCAATGAGCAGGTCCAATGCTTTTTGGCTTGCTGATAACTGGGCTTGGTCAACTTTCAGCTGGGCTTTTGCATCATCATAGTTCTGGATGCTGGTGGCCCCGGACCGGGAGGTGGCCTGGAGGCGTTGTGCGGTGCGGGAGACATTTTCCACCCGGGCCCTGGCAGCCTGCACTTCAGACCGGGCCTGGTCGATCTCCTGGGAACGGTTGCCTGCTTCCAGTTTGGCTACGGTCTCCTGCTGGGCCGCGATTTGGGCCTGCAGCTCCCTGATGGCGGCATCAAGCTTTGCGGTGCGAAGTTTTGCCAGCACCTGCCCTTTTTTTACACGCATACCCTCTTCGACCAGCACCGTTTCAATCCGTTCCTGCTCGGTAAAGGCAAGGGATGCGTCGCGTATATCAATGGTGCCGTATATTTTGAAGGTGCCGGCATTTTCATCCTGTTTTTTATTCTGATCCTGCCAATAGATGTAAGCACCGGCTGCCGCGAGGATCAGTATGATGAGAGGGAATACTTTTTTTTTCATGATTATGATTATTTCCTTATGCTTGATTCGCTTGGCGTTGCAGTGATTGCCAGGGCATTGGCCACAAGCACCCTGCGGATCTCTTCCAGTTCTTCCGGGGAATATCCTTCAAGGTCAAGCCCCCGGACAATGGTCTCCCGGGCCACCCGGAAAATCACCACCTGGCCCATGAGTGTCATGGCTTTGAAGGTTGCCTGCCTGGGGTCGCATTCGCCGGATGCCGCCATGATCAGGGTGGACAACGCATTGAGCACAGGTTTCAGAAACCCTTCAAAAATAGTGTCATAGGCAGGACTTGGGAACATCTGCTCGCGCAGGATGATTCTGGAAACACGAGGCCCTTGTTCCGAACCGGCAATGAAATTATTTCAATCGATTGAATAAATCAAGTGAATAAATTATGGCAATCACATGTAAAACCACGGTTACTCGCCGATAAAATTGAAAAAATTTGCAAGCTTGTTCAGATAGTGCTAATTTATTTTTTTTACCATTTATGCAGATCTGGTTCTGCTAAACTTTATAAGATAAGCGCTGCAGAAAACACCGAATTCCAAGGGAGGGAATATGAAAAAGGGACTATTGCTGTGTGCCGTTATGTGTTTAGTGATATTATTATCGCAACAGTTTGCTTTGGCTGATATCTATCTCAAGCAAAAGCAACGAACAGAGGCATTTTCCATGATGGGCCAGGAACAACCTGCCCAGGAAGTTGAAACAGAATCGTGGATTTCCGACAGCGCAATGTGGACCCAAACAGGTGATAATGGGATTCTAATCAAAGAAGACGGCAGCATGATCATGCTTGACCACGTTGGCAAAACCTATACTGAAATGAACATGAATTACGAGAAAATGGCTGAAGCGTCGGGTGAAAAAATGGATGCTGAAGAGATGGCAGGCTTAAAACAACTCATGGGCAAAATGATGGATATTAAAATATCTGTAGAGCCAACCGCGGAAAAAAAGCAAATCAACGGTTACCATTGCCAAAAATATATCCAGACCATGGAAATGGGGATGGGAACAAATACATCCGTAATTTGGGCAACAACGGATATCAACGTAGATGCGGATGTTTATGCCAAATTTAGCGCATCAATACTCGCAAACCACCCGGGTATGGAACAATCGCTTGATAAAATCGTGCATGAAATGAAAAAAATAAAGGGTGTTCAGGTTCTAAATGAGTCTACTATGAATATGATGGGACAGGAGATGAAATCCTCGGTGGCGCTTTTGGAATTTAAAGAAGGTAAAGCGCCTTCCAACGTATTCTCGATTCCCAAAGGGTATACGAAAAAAGCCTTTGGAGATTAAGCGTTAGTAATATACAGAACCACATATTTTTTATTGCAATTTTAAGTAGTATCTGAGGGATGACTCTTCTGCAGATCCGATTATCCTTACTTTTCGGATGTTATCCCGTTAGATAACTGGACATGAAAGATAAACGGAAACCACACAACTACTTGTTCACGGCGGCTCCGCCGCCGAGAATCGCGGTGCTGACTTCGTCAAGCACCTGGCCCCGGCGCTCCGCGCCAGAACCAGGTGCTTGACCGGACACCGCACACAGATCATTCAGACTGCGTCTGCCTGATCGGCGCACGGCGCCGGTCAGCACCGCGATTATACTATTGATATTATATGATATAACAGCAAATAACGATGGGTTATCTCAAGCTAAAAGGAGATAGCTAATCATGAAAATAAAATATTTTGAAAGGTATAAAATGAAATATTTAAGCATGTTAAAAGATGGTTTTTTGACATTGTTTTCATTGATAGGGGCTTCGTGGACTGTAATTAAATTTATTGATTTTTTTTGGGGAAATACAATAAATTGGCATAAATCCAATTATACATTTATAATCAGTGTCGCTATTTCATTAGGGTATTCAATTTATGCCAACTTCCCGTTCAGAAAAATAAGAAAAAAAATCGCTGGGACTGAGGCATATTTAACAATAAAATATGGTGATATTTTAGAATCAAAAGAACATATTGCTGTATCTTCCAGTAATCTTTTTAATACCTCTTTGTCCATTATATCTGAAAAAAGTTTATTGGGCCAAATAATCAATAAGTTTTTTGAAGGGGATAATTCAAAAATAGAAAAGGATATAAAAAACAGTTTGTCAAAAATAACCTATGAAAAGATTGATGTCAGCAAAGGTAAAAATTTATCTTATCCGATAGGGACTATTGCAACTTTTGATATAAACAAAAACCAAAAAGTTTTTTTGATGGCAATAACAAAAATTTATGAAGAAAATGGAGTTGAAAATATAGAATCTAATATTTCTTATATCCATAAGGCAATAAATGAGCTTTGGGATAAAACAGACAAAGATGCAGACAACGGCATATTAAACATAGTTCCATTAGGCGCAGGTATATCAAAAGCATTTAACAGGACTGTAGAGTCAGTATTGTATATAATACAATCTTTTATAGACAGAGCTAAAAAGAAAAGACCATGTTCAGAGCTTGTTATATATTTAAGAAGGAAAGATATTTGTTTGGCAGAATATATGGAATTAAAGAAAATAACAAAATTCCTTGCATAGAAAACCGTATAACCCGTCGTTCAAGCGGATTGCGGGATAAACCCGCAATCGCTTAACTTGTTGTTCTCGGCGGCTGCGCCGCCGAGAATCGCGGTGCTGACTGCGTCCAGCACCTTGTCCCGGCGCCTATGGCGCCATGTAATTCTTGGGACATCTTACATAATCCCAATTAATTAAGTAAGATGTCCGTATGCCGTAACAACTGTAGTTCTA